>CAKZVB010000046.1 GCA_937922015.1 uncultured Granulosicoccaceae bacterium | reverse complement strand
AGAGCGGCCCGGGCATAAAAGTGAAGGAGCTATCGTGTTGTTGATAAACATTGGTGCCGGTCAGGTCTGCGGGTAGTAAGTCGGGTGTGGCCTGCACCCGTGCGAATTCGGCGTTCAGCAGCTGCGCAAACTGGTTTACTGCACGTGTTTTTGCAAGACCCGGCGCACCTTCCACCAGCACATGACCGCCGGTGATGATGGCCACCAGCAGTCGTTCAATGAGTTTCTGGTGACCTGCGAGGGATTGATTCAGGGTTTCCCGAACTATGGAAAACTTGTCGTGCGTGCCGTGCGCTGAAGCAGCAGGCAGTGGCGGGGGAGTGTCCTGTGTTGTATTGATCGCGCTCAGCCTCTGCGTTATTGGTTGGACCGGCGACAGGTAGCGGGCCGGATAAATTACTTACCGATGAAGTTCACCGGCTCGACCTCTACCAGCTGATGACCTTCCTCAAGCCAGCCATCGGTGCCGGCAGGGTACCAGAAAACAGTCTTATAACCCCATTGTAAGGCACGACGAGCGGCATTCCAGCTTTGCCAACAGTCCGCCGTACAGTAAAAAAGCAGCGCCTTGGTTTTATCGCCGTCGGTCAGCTGCATAAGGTTGCGATTAAAGTAGTCGATGTGTTCCTGCTCTAAATGCCCGCGACCGACCTCTGGCAACCAGGTGGAGCCTGCAATGGATTGATGGACTTCGTTAGTCATCCAGGTGCCATCCAGCGGGTTGGCACCGAGCCCCCGGGGTGGGTAAACATCGATAAACGTAACCTGGCCGGACTGGTGCAGGTCAAAGGCTCTGGCGGTATGCACCACTTCAGTACCCGGATTGATCACGGGTACCGGGCGTCGGTAACGGTCCATCCGGTAACCGGTCTCTTTATCGACACCCTGCGGTAATGTGGAATCCGCAGGGGATGGTTTGAAGTCGATAGATTGTGCGGTGTAAGGGTCTGCGAAGGTCGCTGTCATGCCGAGACAGGTGGTAATTGCTGCCAGAAACACCACGCGGCAGAACACGCTTGTTGCACTACGCCGGCGTGTTGCTGGTTGATGACTGAACTGGTTAATAATTACGTGCTCCTGCGAATAGTGCCGCGACAGGATATACCAAACAATGGCAGTTTTGATGAAATCCTCAGTTTAACCTTTTAACGTTGACAGTGTCTCCGAGTGCGCCAGCGATAGCCTCCCGATGACGGGCGCCGACGCACTGATCAGCCCCGGCCTGCAAAGGTTGATGAACAGGCACTGGCAAGCTGGCGAAATTTAGATTAACGTAAGATATGTATAAAGTAGCTTAAAACGGAAAACAATGACTCGAATAAGCAATTCATCTGTTGCCAGAAACACCACCATTGCGCTTCTTTCAATAGGCGCACTGGCATTAGCCGGCTCGATTAATGTCGTGCACGGACACGGGGATGTACAGCCCCAGGCAGTTGATACCAATGGCCTTGAGGCAATCGGTGATGAAATCGCCGCAGAGAATCCCTATCGCCTGGCCGGTGGTGAGCAGTATGAGCTCGCGAAAAAAATCGGTGCGTCCGGTTACAATCAGAATTGCGCCCGTTGTCATGGTCTGGAGGCGATTTCCGGCGGCATTGCTCCGGATTTGCGACTGCTTGAGGACGGTGAATTCGGCGACGAATGGTATATGGAGCGTGTGCGCAAGGGTTACAGTCAGAACGGCGCGTATAAAATGCCACCATTTGAGGCGTTGTTGAGTCAGGAGGCGATGTGGGCAATTCGTTCGTACCTCGAAACACAACCTAAAGAATAATTTAATGAAAACCGTTCTTTTGTTGTGTGCGTTTTTTACGCTGACAACAGCCATCGCACACGCCCGACCCATTGACGAAGTCATAGACAGCGGTTACATCACGATATTCGTCTACGAGGACTATGCGCCGTATTCCTTTACGCGGGAAGACGGTGAGGCAACCGGCATCGATGTCGATATCGCCAGAAAGTTCGCCGAAGATCTTGGAGTGGAACTGCGTATTCTAATGCGTGGCGCCGATGAAAATGTAGACGACGATCTGCGTATTAATTTGTGGAAGGGCGACTTGATCCACCGCAAAGTAGCCGATGTCATGATGCATGTTCCCTACGACCGGGAGCTTGATACCCGAAACGAATTCATCGTGCTGATGTCTCCGTATTTTCTGGAAGAAGTCGCGGTGGTCGTTGACTCGGTAGAATTGCCTGAGCTCGAAACCTTTGCGCGTTTTTTAAATAAACCCATCGCCGCCGAGCTGGACACGGTCAGCGACTTCTTTTTATCGAATGCATTCCGTGGTCAGTTACAACGCTCAATCCAACGCGGCAGAACTTTTGGCGATGTCATAAGTCTCTATAAAAACGGCGATGTTGCAGCGGCAATGGCATCGAAGGCCCAGGTGCAATGGATCGCCAAACAGGCACCGGATATTGAATCGAAGATATATCAGCCGCCAATGCCGGGTATTGTCCGATCCAGCTGGCCGGTGGGTATTGGTATCAAACATGATAGCAGAGACCTGGGGTACGCACTGACAGACGTGGCTAGCAACCTGGTGCAGTCCGGAGAGATGGAAGCCATCGCTGCAAAGTACGGCGTTACCTTTAAAGCTCCTGATTATTGAAGGCTGGCAGTACGCGACAACCCGTAAACTACGCGGTAAAACAATGAGGGGAAATATGATAAACAGGACAATAAAAAGGATTATTGCTGCAGCAGCTCTGGTAATAATCAGTCAGGTGTCCACGGCTGGCGCATCCTCGTTGCCACAAGACCCTCTCAACTCTGTGATGTGGGAGAACCTGGCAGGGCGTTTTTTCCCCGGCGAAATTGTTATCGATCAACGTGTAAGGGTCAGCGCACCACACGACGCCGAAGACCAGATGCAGGTGCCGATTACCATCGACGCCACTGATTTGGACAACGTTGTCGAGATAGTGGCAATTGCAGATCTCAATCCTATTCCGCATATTCTGACATTGCACCCCACCAGGGCGCAGGCGTTCATCGGCTTTCGGGTAAAGCTGGAACAGGCCTCGCCCATTCGTGTGGGAGTAAAAACAAGTGATGGCGTGTGGCACGTCAACGGTGTGATAGTCAATGCCGCCGGCGGCGGTTGTACTGCACCGGCACTGGCACACGGGCTCGACAACTGGTACAAAACGCTGGGTCAGACCCGCGCTATCACAAGACGCGAAACTGCGGATGCGGCAAGGCTTTCATTGCGGATGAGACACCCGATGGATACCGGTCTGGCACCAGGTATTCCGGTGTTCTACCTGAACACAATCGAGGTCACCTCGCCCAACGGAGATGAGCTTGCGAAAATTGAGATGTTTGAGCCTGTCAGTGAAAACCCCACGTTAACCCTCAAGCCGCTGGTCAACGATAATATCTCCGAGTTGCTGGTCTACGCACGAGATACAGAGGCCAATGAATTCCGGTTTTCTCTGCCGGTATCGGACACTATTGATAATTGATGAAAAATAACCGCAACCGCCGAGCGGGTAGCTATTCGCGCAGACATGTGCTGCAACTCCTGGCAGGCACCGCTTGCGCGTGTTGCGGTTCGGTACACGCAAATAAACTTGCCTACGATCTGACCGCCACAGAAATTGCCAGCGGCACCTGGGCGGTGCATGGACGTTCGGAATATTTCACGCTTGAAAACGGCGGCAATATTGTCAATGTCGCCTTTATTGAAGTGCCTGATGGTGTGGTGGTTGTCGACTCCGGGCCTTCGCGTCGCTATGGCGAAGCGTTACTGCAATTGATCGAAAAAACAGTGCCTGGTAAGCCGGTACTGCGCGTCTACAATACCCATCATCATCCGGATCACTTTCTTGGTAATCAGGTGTTTGATCGCACGGTGATAGCGGCTCCGCAACAGGTGATCGACAACATACTCGCTGAGGGCGATGGTTTTGCCGACAACATGTATCGACTGGTCGGAGACTGGATGAGAGGCACTGCGCCGATCGCGCCGGGTCTGGCGCTGGAAGGAGATTCTGAAGAGATTGGAGGACGGAAATTCTCGTTGTTTTATTTAAGCGGTCACACAAGTTCTGATCTGGTGATTCGCGATGATCAGACAGGCGTTTTATTCAGCGGTGACCTCGCTTTTTACAACCGCGCCCCGACAACACCGCACGCGCAAATCGAGGTATGGCAGGAATCACTGCAGACGATATCAGCACTGGACAGAGAATTGATTTTGCCCGGCCACGGCTTGCGTGACGACAGCGGCGCTTCGATCGAACAGACAGCCGACTATCTGGACTGGCTGCATCGCGGTCTGTCTGAGGCGGCAGCGTCAGGACTGACCATGAACGAGGCCATGGCTCTGCCTGTGCCGGCCCGATTTCAGTCCATCGACGTGGTGCAAACCGAATACCAGAGATCAGTAGTTCATATGTACCTGACATTAGAAGATGATCTGATGCCATTGATCGACGTTAAATAAGGCACGTCAGACCATTCAGAATCCGCCTTAACAAGTTGCAAAACACATCTGCGGTTGCTGTAACATCCAAGGTGTACAATCCGGCTGTATTCTGGGTAGAATAACAACGACAAAGCCTAACGCGTTGTACTAATTTCATTTGGGGGAATTATATATATGAAGAACTTCAAGCTACTTGCCGTTGCCAGTGCGCTGGCCTGCGCTACAGGGCTCACCAGTCAGGTTAGCGCGGACGTAGGCGTGGCCGACATCGTTGGTGATCAGGCCTCCACCGGTGACATTGTATCCTACGGCCTCGGGCCCCGCGGACAGCGCTATAGCCCGTTGTCAATGATCAACAAAGAGAACATAAAAAATCTGTTTCCTGTCTGGTCGTTTTCCTTCGGTGGCGAAAAACAGCGTGGCCAGGAATCACAACCGCTAATCAAAGACGGCGTCATGTACGTGACCGGTTCCTACAGCCGCATGTGGGCAATAGATATCGCCACCGGTGAAGAGCTCTGGCAATACGATGCACGACTGCCAGAGGGTATTCTACCTTGTTGTGATGTGGTCAATCGTGGTGCCGCAATCCTTGGCGACAAAGTATTCTTCGGTACCCTGGATGCCAAGATTGTCGCCCTGGATGCCAAGACAGGCAAAGTAGTCTGGCGTAAAAAAATAGCTGATTTCGAAGCCGGTTACTCATACACAGCCGCGCCTTTAATTGTTCCGACTGAAGCGCATGGTCCACTCATCCTTACCGGTAACTCCGGTGGTGAGTTCGGTGTTGTCGGTGAAGTGCAGGCGCGTAACCCTGAGACAGGTGATCTGGTATGGACACGTCCGGTCATTGAAGGTCACGCCGGTACACTAAACGGCAAAGAAACCTCCATAACAGGTGGGGCGGCAAATACCAGCTGGCCCGGTGATATGTGGAAAAACGGCGGTGGTGCGCCCTGGCTGGGCGGTACCTATGATCCGGATACCAAGCTTGCGTTCTTCGGTACAGGTAATCCCGCTCCGTGGAACTCATACCTGCGGCCGGGTGACAACAAATGGACTTCTTCCCGCGTGGCAATCAATCCGGAGAACGGTGAAATTGAGTGGGGATTTCAAACCACACCTCACGATGGCTGGGACTACGACGGTGTGAATGAGTTTGTTTCATTCGACATGGAAAAAGACGGCAAGATGATCAAGGCCGGTGCAACCGCTGACAGAAACGGTTTCTTCTATATTCTCGATCGTACCAATGGCGACTTCATCTCTGCGACGCCTTTCGTTAAGAACATCACCTGGGCTAAGGGTATTGATGAAAACGGCCGTCCAATCTGGGATCCGGAAAATCGACCGGGCAACCCCGCTGAATCGGCTGACGGTAAAAAAGGGAAGTCTATTTTTGCGGTACCGAGTTTCCTTGGCGGCAAGAACTGGATGCCTATGGCTTATTCGCAGGACACAAATTTGTTCTACATTCCTTCTAACGAATGGGGCATGGATATATGGAATGAACCGGTCACCTATAAGAAAGGCGCGGCCTATCTGGGGGCAGGCTTTACCATCAAACCTATCTTTGATGATTACATCGGTTCACTAAAGGCTGTTGACCCGACTACCGGTGACATCAAGTGGGAATACAAAAACAAAGCACCTCTTTGGGGCGGCGTATTGACCACTGGTGGTGGCCTTGTTTTTACCGGCACACCAGAAGGATTCCTGAAAGCGTTTGATGAAGAAACCGGTGAAGAGCTTTGGAAGTTCCAAACAGGTACAGGCATAGTTTCATCGCCTATTACATGGGAACAGGACGGTGAGCAGTATCTGACTATCGTAACCGGTTGGGGTGGCGCCGTTCCTCTATGGGGTGGTGAAGTTGCCAAATTCGTCAGCTACCTGAATCAGGGCGGGTCAGTTTGGACCTTCAAGATTCCTGAGCAATTAGCTGGTAAGTAAGCAGCTGACAACCAAAGCTGTCCAGGCGCCCGGTTCTGTTTCAGACCGGGCGTTTTGCTTTTATGATAAGCAAAACCTTCGTTGGAGCTGCCGCACAATTTAACATCAATTCAATGGGTATTCTCTATGAGGCGTCTTGACGGAAAAACAGCATTGATTACAGGATCAGCGCGTGGAATTGGTAAAGCGTTTGCAGAAGCGTATGTGCGCGAGGGTGCAAAGGTATGTATTTCAGACATCAACATAGACGCCGCCCGCAAAACAGCTAACGAAATTGGTGACAGTGCAGTCGCTGTACACATGGACGTAACAAAGCAGGAAAGCATTGATGCAGGCGTTGCTGAAACCATAGAGAAACTCGGCCAAATCGATATCCTTATCAACAACGCGGCGTTGTTTACTGCAGCCCCGACAGTTGATATCAACCGTGAGGACTATGACAGAGTCTTTGCGGTTAATTTTTCCGGATCATTGTTCACTTTACAAGCGGTCGCCAGACATATGATTGAGCGCGGGCAGGGTGGCAGGATAATTAATATGGCCAGTCAGGCCGGCCGTCGTGGAGAAGCATTGGTTGCGGTTTACTGTGCTACCAAAGCGGCCATTATCTCAATGACTCAATCCACAGGTTTGGATCTTATTAAACATGGCATTAATGTTAATGCTATTTCGCCCGGTGTCGTAGATGGTGAACATTGGGATGGTGTCGATGCCTTTTTTGCGAAGTACGAAAATAAAGCGCCGGGACAAAAAAGAAAAGAGGTGGGGGAGGCCGTACCTTTTGGACGAATGGGCACAGCAGATGATCTGACTGGAATGGCCGTTTTCCTGGCTTCCCGGGACGCCGAATACGTTGTAGCACAAACCTACAATGTAGATGGTGGTCAATGGATGAGCTAGACCTCTATACGGGTTATCGACGATATTCTGAGCTGGGAGTCTGCGCGGTAGAAGTCTGCGTAGCGAGAACGTGCCATGGCGAGGGCCCTTGTCTTAGTAAATGATGGTACGATCATTTGAGGCGCATAGT
>CAKZVB010000045.1 GCA_937922015.1 uncultured Granulosicoccaceae bacterium | reverse complement strand
ACTCAGCGCAAAAGGGGTCTGTGCGGTAGAAATCGACGTAGCGATAACGCCTTTCACCATCAGTGCGCGTTCGCAGTAGCAGACGTATGCGCTGGCTAGTCACCACCCGGTGTTAATCCACTTGGTACCTCAGACGGTATGGTTCGATCGAACGAATCATCATCAAGTGTTTTTAGAAAATCAACAATCAAATTACCACGTCCGCCATCCATCTCCGGCACCTCAAGCAACTCTTCGTCCAGCATGGCCGACGGTACATTCGGATTCTGTGACTTACGCGGTTCATCGTAGAATTCAATCACATCGTCAAGCGAGGCAAACTGCCCTGCATGGAAGTAAGGTGCGGTCAAAGATAGCTGTCGCAAGCCGGGGGTTCTAAACGCAAAGTTCCCGTCGCCCTGATCCGGCGCTTCCAGCCCGGTACCTTCAGGCAATCCAAGCACGTGTAAAGTGAAGTCAGAAAACAGTGGGCCACTATGGCAATCGGCACAGCCGGCTATGACAAACTCCTGCATACCTGAAAGCTCTCTGGCGGTCATTGCAGTTGCGTCTCCGCGCATCCATTGATCAAACCTGCTGTTATTTGCAATCAGTGTCCTTTGAAAGACACTCAGCGCCTGTGCAACATCTTTCATCGCTATGGTGCCAATTCCAAACGCTGTTGCAAAGGCTTCCCGATATACAGAATTATTGTTCAGTCGTCTCTCAATCTCGATATGTATGCCTTCAGTGGCAATAGATTCACCACGCATTTCCTGCAACGATTCGATAGGCTGGATGGCCTGTTTTTCCAATGAGCTTTCCCGACTATCCCAGAACATAGGTGCGGTGGCCGGATCAAACAATCCGAGCCCGGTGATTCCATTCCATGCGGTATTGAGTACTGATTGCGCGTTTCTGGGTACCCTGCCGGTATGCCCGACGGTACGGTTTACTCCTCTGCCCACACCACCTACGCCGATAGAGCGACTCTGTCCGTCGGTATATCCATGCTCGGGTAGATGGCATGTACCGCAGGCGATATTTTTATCACCGGACAGGATCGGTTCCCAGAACAGCAACCGACCCAGTTCAGCCTGATCCGGGTCAACCTCGGGTAGAGTCACCGGCAGCGACGACAACACTCGACCGTGTAATTCAATAGTCTCCACATCACCCACTGTGACGATATCCTGCTGGGAGAATTCCACCGGGGCAGCGTTAAAATTCTCGCAGCCGGTTAAAATGGTTATCGCTGCCGCTATCGAGACCAATGATAGTTGTCCACGATAAATCGATTTGCCAGTTATTTCTAATGTTGATTTCATGCTTCATCCTGTTGAGTGAGTGCAATAATTCTGGTTAGTGACAACTATCGGTTTTTCACTGAACATAACCATCGGACATTCATCGCACAGGCACCTGAACATCTGTGGCAAATGTACTAACACCAGACTGTGATAACCTGTCAGGCATCTGCCCGATAGATCTAAGTGGTTGGAAAGTATTGAAATCTATGACATGCCACGAAAAAAAATTTTAAGGACAACCAATGAACTGGATTCATCGCATCCCTTATCGTCGGGCACTATTCGTGGTGTTTTCGCTATACGTTTTCGCCTCAAGTGCAGCAGAAATAGTTAACGAATTCGCCGATGGTGAGCCATTGGCCGATATGATGGACGATGTAGCGCTACTGGTAGTGAGTGCGCTGACGCTGACCATTTTCGGGGTAGACTATCTGGCACAACAACGCGCGCTTAGCGAGCTGCGTGGTCAACTGGACAATGCACGCGGACAACTAAGCCAGTTAGATAACAAGGCAGGAATTTTTGCCAGTCAGTACCGACAAGTGATGCAAAAGCAATTTGATACCTGGCAGCTTACCTCCAGCGAACAAGAGGTCACGCTGGCGCTTTTGAAGGGTTTGTCGTTTCGGGAGATTGCCGAACTCCGAGATACCCGCGAGAAAACGGTTCGTCAACAAGCCACCGGTGTCTACAAAAAATCAGGGGTCTCAGGTCGCCACGAATTAGCTGCCTGGTTTTTTGAGGATCTTCTCGATCCTCAGGCTATAAACCGGGAGCCTGTCCGAGAATGACTGATCTACCGCAACGGCGATCTTTTAGCCAGCTTTTCGTTCAATCGCAACAACACAACCAATCAATTAACGAGCCCGACAATGCATGAGCGAAAGCGATGAAGAAAGATCAATTTTGTCTACCGGATGGCGTCATCTACCTTGATGGCAACTCTCTCGGCCCAATGCCGAAAACGGTTAGTAACAGAGTGCAAAAGACACTTACCGACGAATGGGGTCAGTTACTCATCAGCGCGTGGAACAAGGCCGGCTGGTTCCACCAGCCGGAGCGATTGGGAGATCGTCTGGCACCTGTTATCGGTGCTCCCCGGGGCACCGTTGTACTGGGTGACACACTGTCAATCAAAGTGTATCAGGCGCTTGCCGCGTCACTGGCAATGCGACCGGAGCGAAGCGTTATTCTTTCTGACAGCGGCAATTTTCCGACAGACCTCTATATGGCAGAGGGGTTGATCAAAACTATCGATCGACAGTTGCAACTGAAGGTAGTCTCACCAGAGCAAGTTGCCGATCACCTCGATGACACAGTAGCCGTTATGATGTTAACTCAGGTTGACTACCGTACGGGCCGCTTGCACGATATGGCATCGCTAACCGAAAAAGCTCACCGCGCCGGCGTGGTAGCGATGTGGGATCTGGCGCATTCTGCCGGTGCACTGCCTATTGACCTTGAAGGCTGCAACGCTGAATTCGCAGTCGGCTGTACATACAAATATCTCAACGCCGGCCCGGGCTCTCCGGCCTTTATCTACACCAGAGCAGACCTGGCTATTGAGGCAGAACCGGCCCTGTCCGGCTGGATGGGACATGCTGCCCCGTTTGCGTTTGACCCTGCCTACTCACCTGCACTGTCCATCCAGCGAATGCGGGTGGGCACACCACCGGTGTTGCAAATGGCAGCACTGGACGCCGCACTCGACGTATGGGACGACGTGTCAATCCATGACATTCGCAAAAAATCAATTGAGCTGTGTGAATTGTTCATCGCTGAAGTGGAAAAGCAATGCCCTCAACTGAAGCTGATCAGCCCGCGTGACAGTGCAAAGCGCGGATCACACGTCTCCTTCGCTTTCGAGCACGGTTATGCTGCCATACAGGCACTCATTGCCGATGGGGTGGTCGGGGATTTTCGAGCCCCCGATGTCATGCGCTTCGGCTTCACGCCACTCTATATTGATCACAATGATGTGATTGCGGCCGTTGAAATTCTGGAAAACATCATGACCAATGAGCTTTGGAATAACGATAAATTCAAACATCAGGCGGCGGTAACCTGATGGCTACGCCACCGTATAACCCCGCAGACGAAGGCGCCGAAACAGATTTCAGTGAGAAGATGAGCTACACGGATTATCTGGGTCTCGATAAAATTTTAACTGCACAACACCCGCTAAGCGATACTCACGATGAGATGCTGTTTATCATACAGCACCAGACGTCTGAACTGTGGATGCGCCTCGCCCTGCACGAAATCAACGCGGCGCGTGACGCCATTCGTGAAGACCGCTTTCCACCCGCCTTTAAGATGCTGGCACGCATAGCAAAAATATTCGAACAACTAAACAGCGCATGGGATGTACTGCGCACCATGACCCCGAGTGAATATACTGCATTCCGTGATGATCTGGCGCAGTCATCCGGCTTTCAGTCTCACCAGTATCGCCTGTGCGAATATGCCGTCGGCAATAGAAACAAAGCCATGCTCAAACCGCATGCACATCGACCTGACCTGGTGGCGTTACTTGAACAGGAACTAACAAGACCAAGCCTTTATCAAGAGGTTATTGTCGCGCTGCATCGCGGCGGGTTTGACATCGCAGCAGATGTACTCAATCGCGACCCTGCTGAAACCCACACGCATCACCAAAGCGTGGAAAGCGCATGGAAACAGATATATCAAAACCCGGAACAACACTGGAACTACTACGAACTGGCAGAAAAGCTCGTTGACTTCGAAGACTATTTTCGACGCTGGCGCTTCAACCACGTGACCACCGTTGAACGCGTGATCGGTTTTAAAAAAGGCACAGGTGGAACCGGTGGCGTGAGTTATCTCAAGCGCATGCTGGAAGTAGAATTGTTTCCCGAACTCTGGCAAGTACGAACGGTACTATAAGGGCTAGGAGCCTGCGCGGCAGAACCATGGCACGTTCTCGCTACGCAGACTTCTACCGCGCAGACTCCTGGTCTCGAGCGTACCGAATACCCGTTAAAGCCGCCTGCCTGACAAATCGGTATCAACTCGTCAGCAGCTTGATCAGGTCACTTTAACTTAATACACTACCACCGGACCCTCGGGTCAATAAGCGGGTTTCACAATATCGGAGAGGAAATGTAGTGGAAAAATCAACAGCGACCACGACAACGCCAATTGATGATCTGGGAGACCGGGTATCAATTTACCAACCTCAGCAGAAAGGGCTGATATTCCCGCAACAGCCTGTATTCAACTCACTGACTGAAGAGCGTGAACACCGTAAACAAAGACTGGTAGCTGGCTGCCGCGCCTTTGCGATGCAACAATTTGATTACGGCATGGCCGGCCACATCTCGGTTCGCGATCCGGAGCACACAGATCTTTACTGGACCAACCCGATGGCAGTGCATTTCTCACAGGTTAAAATGTCTAATTTGATTCTGGCCGATCACGAAGGCAATGTGGTAGAGGGCAATTACGCAATCAACCGCGCCGGCTTTATTGTGCATGCCTCTGTGCACGAAGCACACCCGGATATCGTTGCTATGTGTCATGCACATACTCCACACGGCACCGCCTGGTGTTCTACCGGCAGACCTATTGATCCCTACAATCAGGACGCCGCCTGTTTTTATGATAATCATGCAGTCGTCAGCGACGACGGCGGGGCTGTCACCGTGTTTACAGATCAGGGACAAGGCGTGGTTGAAGCCTTCGCCAACAACCGTGCGGTATTGCATCAGAACCACGGTATCCTGACCGCCAGCAGACACAGTGTTGACGACGCAGTGTTCTGGTTTATCGCCATGGATCGCTGCTGCCAGGTGCAACTACTTCTCGAGGCGACAGCCAACCCGCCTAAAAAAATGGATGACAATGCAGCCCGGCATTCTGCCGAACATGTGGGCAGTGATTACCTGGGCTGGCTGCACTTTCAACCGGTGTACGATCAGGTTGTGGCAGCCAACCCCGATATGTTTGATTAGGCTTTGCGCAAAAAAGCGGAGACCCTGTCCAGTCCCTGCACAAGAACTTCATGATTGTTTGCGAAACCAATGCGCACATAGCCTTCCATATCGAGTGCTGAACCCGGTGTAAACATAACACCGGTTTCTTTAAGCAACGAAATACAAAAATCGCGAGAGCTGACCGGAAGGTCGTATTTCAAAAGCGCCGTTGTGCCAGCTAGCGGTTTGACCCAGGATATCAATGGCTCAGCATCAACCCATGCCGCAAGCGTGGCGAGATTATCACGTGTAATTGAATGGCTGCGAGCAAGTAACCTGTCCCGATGTTCCAGTGCCATGGTTGCGAAATGATCGTCGATCATCCCTACAGAGATCGTGTCATAGTCCCTGTGGATCATCACAGACTCCAGCAATTGCTCTGGACCCGCTATCCAGCCTAACCGCAGCCCGGCAAGGGAATACGCCTTGGACATACTTGCCGTGCTAACGCCTTTTTCATAAACATCGGCAATGGACGCCGTCATACCGGAGCCGTTCTGATCAGTTCCACGGTAAACTTCATCACACAACACCCATGCATCAACAGCGCGTGCGATATCGGCAATTTCTTCCAGCATCTGCCGATCCATCAGCGCACCTGTGGGATTGTTTGGATTGTTAAGCGCAATTAACCTGGTACCCGCTACCGCAAGATCACGCAGAGCATCAGGGTCGGGCAGCCAGCGATTCTCTTCACGCAACTTTAACTGACAAACTTCTGCACCGATACTGGCGGGAATTGAGTAGTGCTGCTGGTAGGTTGGCACAACGGCGATGACTTTGTCGCCTGCACTGACGAGACTCTTGTGTATCAGCATATTGGCACCAATGGTACCGTGAGTGACCAGTACATTGGCAACCTTTTGCTGATCATACAGAGAAGCAATTGCTGTTCGAAGTCGAACAGAGCCTTCTATAGCACCGTAAGTCATTTTCATTGACAGAAGTCCGGCGAGATCACTTTCATCCTTACCTGTCAGTGTCAACAATTCACTGATGGTGATGCTATCGACGCATGTCTCCGCCAAATTCCATTCGCACTTGTTTTCCCAGTCGTTCATCCACATTTCGACGCCAAAGGGTTCGATGTGCATAAGATTTTATCCTCTAATTATTTTGTTACTGCAACATAAAACACATTGGCAAATGTGAAGATCAATCCGCTGAAGCTTCTGACCCCTGATCTGAAATCTCAGGCCGCATCCTATCCCGTTTTTCTTTGAGATCTCCAATCCATCATCGACTATGTAATCCATAAATTTGCACTGCTCAGCGCCTTTTATACCCCGTAAGTTCTATAACGTAGGCATCAACCGCTCCGGAATCGTACCAGTCAGACCCGAACAATATTCTTGTGCCTGACGGACTGATTGTCGCGTGCGGCTCACCAAAGTAAGGTTTATATCCTCCGTTCAAGGCATTTTTACCGGTTGAACGATGATGTGCCAGTCTGCAGGTAACCGGCGTGTTCGATCCGGTGTTGCTTAAATAGATTTCAGAAAACAGTGCAGGTGCAGCCTGACCATTGGTGAAGTACTTTGCCTGCTTGCGCGAGCCTATACTGGACAGCACCACCCAGCCGGGACGCTTATAAGCTAACGCAGAAACGTGTGTGCTGCTGGTCGGGTATGGATAACCCTGTTGCTGACTGATGATATTGCGACACGCCCCTGTTTCAAGATTATGTTCCACCAGGTGACCCACTCCACCGAAATCGTCTCTGTCACAACCGCGCGGGCTCGGGTTAAACGCCACCTGGTACAACGCATCCTGCCCGCCGGCTGTGGTACCAATGCTCGAATGCTCTGAGTAGGATTGCAAGTCAATTGTTAAAGCTGATGATGTAAGCGTGTTATCGAGTGTCTTCCCCCGATACCAGAAGCGCTGACCGCCGGGCGTGGGTACCGGTGCAATGAGCGGGGACAAGCTATCCTCGTTGATACTTTGTATATAGACGCTTTGATCGCTAATACGATAACTGAACATGATATGGCCACCGTCAGCTTGTTGGCATCGAAAACCGAACAGGTCATCATCATAAGATTGCATATGTACATCGTTTCCGGCCACCGGCAACGACGTACCGCACCAACGGCTGAAGTCGGCAATTGTTTCAGAGTCATTGGTGTATGGATTCAAACGTTTGAAATGCCCGAAATCCCGCTTTGCAGCACTGACATAGAAAAGCTCATCCGGATTAACATGACTCCAGAATACCTCTTCAATATCGGCGGGTAATAAGTCCAGTTGCCGGATAAACTCATAGCTGTGACCGTCTCTTAACTGATGCCCGCTGCCGCTGCTGCCAGACTGGTATAACAGCAACAACGATTCGTCTGCATTCCAGGCTTGCACGGTGCTATAAGCCGGCTTATGTACTTCACCGAAAGCGCTGTCTGATACCCGTATGACTGTAGCTCCCAGTGCCGGATCAGAGGTGCGTACACCAACCCCGGGTTTAGGTATCCTGGGGATATTGACGCTGCGGGCATCCGTAATGAATCCATCACACATCGGAGCGTAGCCGGTGCTGGTAGTTTTCTGAAGGTCACTGTGGATCACAGGAATGCCCCGGTAAGCACCCGTCGCCACATTACCACCTGTGATGACAGGGACTGTGCAAGCGCTGAGCAACATCAGTAAAACAGAGTAGGTGAGAAGTCTGATAATCACAGGCTACTTAAGAATGTCAGTGGAAAAACAGTATCTCACAGCCCGCCTCCGGCAATGCGGTTTTCGAATAATCAGGGATTTTTAAACCTGCCCGCACGGGTAAAGAGTCGCTGACTTTTACCGTATAGACATTCATCCGATGAACTGCTTGCAGGTCAGGCCATCAATTGCCAATGGTCGCAGCGGCCAAACAAAACCAATCGCAGCATCCATCGTAATTCAATTTACAAATTCATGTTTCGACATACGTAAACAGGACTGGACCAGGCCTGGGTTCCGTCTTCAAGCGTCACACGAACGTAGTAAGGATTATCGCCATTTGCCACTGGCGATAATCGCTGTTCGAATTTCACTGTGGTGTTCGGGTTCACATCGGGTAGTCGAAACAATCTAATTGCACGCGGCAAAGTCTCAGACGCGTCGAGCACAGTGTCTTCAATACCGATCTGATCAAGAGCAATGGTCTGTTTGATTAACGGAGTGTCCAATTCAATGCTGCCCTTCGTGCCATCCTGCAGCGTTGCAATAAAACCCGCAAAGTTTCCGGTTGTCACCGATTGCCACTTCAGAACTGAATTGTCGCTGTCATCAAGTGTCTTGTCGCGGTTAAAAAAGTTGACAGCTTGCGCTGCGGTTACCTTTGCGATGTCGAATCTTGCGGAACCATCCCAGCACACAGAGCGGAATCGCCCACGGTACTCGGCACCTTCCCAGACAACTCCAATTCTGTTACCAAGCTCTTTCGCGGTATAGGGTCGATGACATTTGATGTGATCCAGCCCGTTATATACATCTATTCTTCGGATAGGTGAAGTCGCTGTCACTGAAAGCGATAGCTGCAGATCACCCTGCGGCAGATGCACGATGTCGCCCATCATAGCCTGTGAGCTGAGCGACCCCTTGCTGTCCGCAAACAATGCGGGGTCGTCATGGTAGACAGTACCCGGCTGGTCGAAAGTAACGTTCAAGTCCATTAAAATCCGCCCGCTGTGCCCGCCGTTGGTGGCGTAATGATGGCGGCTCCTGATGCAATCGATCAACGCATCCCTGCTGAGCTCCGGCATGATGAAACAGGTCAGCCCGCCTACTGCACCAAACCAGCCGGCCCCCGGATAACTGGCACCGGGCCGCCCCTTATGGCCATCGGAGTTGCCGATAATACCCACCCGGTAGCCGCTTTTAAACGCGTCCTGAACCAGCCACTCAAAGGTGCCCCAGGCCGAATGTACCTCGACGGATTTTTCGAACCGACCATCATGTGCCATAGTGATGTCCGCGTAGCGGCCACCACAATGCGCAAAACAGATCACATCCCACTCTTCATGTTCAGCAAACGCTTCAAACAGCGCTGCTGCGGTATGGCAGTCGGTATCGATGTCGTGCTGGCTTTCGACCAAGGCATGAGATGATCTGCGCATCACTCGCCCTTCAACCGGGAAATAAACGTTGCGGTCACCACCAAGTGCCGTGTTACCTGACCATTCATAACCAGGCAACGTGACGAAGCGCCCTGCCTCGTTGAACTGTGCGGTAACGTTATTGAGATCCTGCCAGAAGGTCTCTGTCATCTGAAAGTCATTACCCTGATGAGCACAGGCATCAAGGAAAGCCAGATCGCGGCCAAAAGCAAAATAGTCTGCGGCACTGTTGGTACCGAGCGTTTCATCTGACTGACCGTGAAGGTCCCCCCAATAGAGTTTCGACTCCGGGGCCGTTGATACCTGTGCGGGATTACTTTGCGCTAAAAGTTCACCATCTTCGGTGAAAAGCCCAATAGTGAACGTACCATCTTCATTCATCACCAGATCGGTAATTTCGTGCACAAACTCCTCGCGTTTGATATCAATATAATCGGGCAGGTTCTGAACCGCTCCGTTCGCTTTAGGAAAGAGCCTGGCCTGCGCTTTATTGGTAGGGTTGCCCCACTTGTCCTCTGCCTTGATTCTCATCGCAAATGGCTTATTGGTCTCGCAGGTACTCGGTACCACAGCAACCCAGCTG
>CAKZVB010000044.1 GCA_937922015.1 uncultured Granulosicoccaceae bacterium | reverse complement strand
TCGTATACCTGCACCGCCACCGCTACAATATCCGGTGCGAACACAAAGCCCCTGCAACCGGCGCGCAGACTGTCTGTCATTTCCAGTCCGCCGCGACCACCCATAATGTGCATAGTGCCACCGGTTAAATCAATAATACGTTGTATACCCAGCGCTGACTCTTCTGACTTAACACACACAATGTTCTCACATCGTGTACGCAGCTGCGCGATATCCTCACCGGACAACGCACGACCAAGGTACTGCGGTGCGTTTTGAACAGCGACAGGCAGACTCACCGAGCCGGCCACCCGTGCAAAGAAATCCAGATACACCTCTGCACCGAAGGTGCCCACCGTCGGTGGCTGCAATATCAACCAGTCGGCAGCATTAGTCTGTGCGATGTGTGCAAGCTCAAGCTGTTCTGCGACGGAATTACCTGAAATAGTTACCGACAACGGCACCCGCCCCCTGTTGGTTTTACTCACTTCACGAATAATCGCGGCCTTTTCATTAAATGTCAGTTTCTGTACCTCGGTGGCCAGTCCTAACACTGTGATGCCGTGACACCCCGACGCGATACAGTAATCAACCTCTGCTGACATGGCCCGCATATCAATCGTTTCATCTTCCCGAAACATCGCGTAGAGGACGGCGTGAATACCGGCAAATAAAGTATCTTGATTCATAGCGTCTCTATAATGAGATTAACTGTTGGCACTAACACCATCGGAAAAACATAGTCGATGTCAGCCATGATAAACAATTCCGGCGCACAACGCCCCTGCGACCATGACTGGCAAGTCCTTTACCAGTGTATGCAATGCATAAAACCTTATAAATGAGTCGGTGCCGCTACCATTCTGCGATTGAACCGTCATCGTGACGCCAGACCGGCGCACGCCAGGCATGACCCCGTGCGGCCTGTTCAATTACAAATGCTTCATTGACTTCTATACCGAGACCGGGTCGCGAAGGAATTTTAAGAAAACCATCGACGATCTCCAATCCCCCGTCGGCGGTCACGTAATCGAGAACATCACCACCCTCATTGTAGTGAATACCAATGCTCTGCTCTTGTATAAAGGCATTGTGGCAAACTGCATCCACCTGAAGGCAGGCGGCCAGTGCAATCGGACCCAGCGGACAATGCGGCGCCAGCGCCACATCATAGGCCTCGGCCATGGTACCGATTCGCACCGTCTCAGAGATTCCGCCCACGTGAGCCGGATCGGGATTAATCACACTGGCGGCCCGAGTCTCAAACACCCGCTTAAAATCGTACCGCGAATGCAATCGCTCACCAATACATAAAGGGATCGATGTATAGCGCGCCAGGTCAGCCATGGTATCAACCTGTGCCGAGACTACCGCATCTTCCACAAAGATCGGGCGCAGAGGCTCCAGCTCTTTCAGCAGCACCTTTGCCATCGGCGCGTGAACACGGCCGTGAAAATCAAACGCCAGATCCAGAGATTGCCCCACTGCCTCGCGCAGCGCATGCACCTGTGCGACGATGCCATCAATTTTGCGATTGGTATCTACAATCTGTAGTTCGCTGCAGACGTTAAATTTAACCGCGTCAAAGCCTTCATCCATCACTGCTTTTGCACTTTCAATTAAATTGCCCGGTCGATCGCCTCCTATCCAGCGATAGCTTCGCACTTTGTCGCGTACCGGACCTCCCAGCAAGGCATGCACCGGTGCATCGTAGTACTTGCCCTTGATATCCCATAATGCCATGTCGATGCCGGAGATAGCGCTCATCAGAATCGGGCCACCGCGATAACATCCATTGCGGTATATCGCCTGCCAGGTATCCTCTATATGTAACGGGTTTCGGCCTAGCAGAAATTCACGCAATTCCTCCAGCTTTGCTGCCATTGTCGCGGCGTGTCCTTCAAGGACGGCTTCACCCCAGCCGGTGAAGCCGGTATCTGTTGTTATTTTAAGGAATAGCCAGCGCGGGGCGACGGTGTAGGTGGTAACGTCCGTAATTTTCATGCTTGAGGGTTTTTCCGTGGTGTTTTTTTACACGGTATTCTGTGTTGTGAATGAACTCAACGGGTACAGCGGTTTTTGTGCTCCTGGCCGGGGTTGTTACAGGCAGGGTTGGTCGTACGGCCATTGACTTAGCCAACCCCGCAAGGCAAACTCAAAGGCGGCTCGATCAAAGCCACTGTGTCCGCAGAAAGGGCTGCGCCCTGATCCTTTAGTACTCAATATTACAACATTCCCTTTTCCATCTGGGTGGCGGGCACAGATAGCAGAAAAGGTAATTGAAATGCCAAAGTCGGCACCACGTGTTGAGACACCGTTTCGCATTAATCTTGAACAACAAAAGAAACGCGCTAAAGAACTTCTGCAAACGTTTCAATCCTATCAAAGCGCTGACCAGGGCGCTGACCAGGGCGTCGAAGATCGCACAAAGAAAAAATTAGCGGAACACACCGCGTTAGTGCGCTTTAAACAGCATCATCCAAAGTTTTCAAGTGACACACAAACTCCCGCAAAGCTAAGTGACGCTCAGCTTGTCATTGCCCGTGAGCTGGGCTTACCCAGCTGGGCCAGGCTAAAAGCCCATGTCGCAGCGATGAGACAAGCCAGTGACTCGATAAAAGCACAAGAGTCGGCACCGGATGCAGAAACTACAACACTGCATATTCGCTGCGGAACAGACCTGAGCTCGACTTTACCGGCAGGCGGCTTTATTGGCGATTTTCTTGAATATTCCGACCCCTACGGTCAGGGTCCAATTATTCAGGATGATTACTTTATTAAAACTCGCGCAAAGTTCCTGCATGAATCTTACGATTCTCTTTTCGAAAATAAACCAGATGATCCACGCGCAGATAAAACACTGGATAGTAGTATTGCCTATCTGGAAAACGCTGACACTCGCCTGAAACAGGCAGCCCTTCAATACGAGCGCGTTGTACTTTGGTTTGAACATGATGGATATGATCAACTGATTTTAGCCAGACTGCTGGCTTACTTTGCAGAGGCGCCGGCACCTACAATTCTTGAGCTGGTATCAATAAACCACTTCCCCGGTTCGGCGCGTTTTATTGGTATGGGACAACTACCTCCGGAGGCTATTCGCTTACTCTGGCAGCAACGCCGGACAGTTAGCCGGCAACAATTACTTCTGGGCAAACAGGTGTGGAAGGCCCTGGGAGAAGCCTCCCCCCTACCACTATTTGAAATTGCCAAATCACACAATATTAATCACTTGCCAGATATGCACGATGCATTATTGAGGCATCTTCAGGAGCTGCCCTCTACACTGAATGGTCTTGGCCTGACTGAACACATCACACTTGATTTGCTCAGTGAGGGTCACAAAACAGCCGGCCAGCTTTTCAACCAATTGATGAAAGTACGTGATCCGCTGCCCTGGCTTGGCGACATCATGTACTGGTTTATTCTGCAATCAATGATGCAGGCATCTTCACCTGTGTTTGAAATAGCGAAAGGCGACCTCAAAAAGCCATGGCCGGAACGCTTACTAACTATCACCGCCACGGGCACAAAGATACTT
>CAKZVB010000043.1 GCA_937922015.1 uncultured Granulosicoccaceae bacterium | reverse complement strand
TTCGGAAAATGATTGATCATTCTATCGCCTTGGGTGCACCGTCAGGGCAGTAGCAGAGGTTCTGCCGCGCAGCCTCTGTTTTCAGGCTATCGCGCAAACGCGATGCAATTAATGCACGGCAGCAGTCCATAAACAGCACTATGCAGTGTCATTTAAAACCGATACATTTCTTACCACATAGTCCACGTATCTTCCTCCTCCGGATACGAACCCATGTCGTCGGGGCCACCACGACGAAAAAAATGGTGGCACCAGATTCTATAGCCGGTCGTGGTTAGAGCATGTTTGAGTTTCTTTTGTTTTGAAGCCCGGTGTGCACCTTAAATATCGATCGTTTGTTAACAGAAGTGGCTAACCGCTCTGGCTCACCGTCGTATGATTAATTTATGCTACGCTGGTGTTGACAGTGTCCGGCCGCAGCTTTGTTGCATGCCCGGGTTGCGAAACAGCGTTTTAGCGCACATTCCGAATCCGTTTACTGACCTGCAGGAGTGACACAGACTGATTGTGTATGAAATGCGGTTGAGTTCAGGGCGGCGAAAGGAATAGACTCAACCGCCGAATTCTGACAAGATTTGGGGATATTTCTCTTGACGGAAACGTCCTTGTCAACCAAGCAGCTACAACCCTGCAGTGACAGCACCATTCTTAACCAGTGGCACGCAATCGCGGCGGTAGAGGATACCGGCTCACAGTGGCATTACACTACATTGCTTGGCGAATCTTTGATGTACAGGCTAGAGGGCGATGATCCCGGTGCTCATGTGGTGCGCCAGTCAGTTGCCCAGCAGCCACTGCCGGTAGTGTGTGATTACGGTTATATCTGGGCCTGCCTGGGAGAACCGTCCGGACCGCTGTTTCCGTTGCCTGAGTTCCATGAGCCTGACCGGGTCAATGTGTGTGCCTGTAGTGTCGGTGTTCGTGTCTCCGCACCGCGCGCGGTGGAGAATTTTCTGGATATGGGGCATTTCCCCTACGTGCATACCGGCATACTCGGTGAACAGCCTCATACAGAGGTCCGTGAATACGATGTTGAAATTACTGAAGATAGCGAGGTCATTGCAACGCGTTGTCGTTTTTACCAGCCACAGGCTGCAGCCGGGGCCACCGGGGGCATGCTAACGGAATATGTCTATCGTGTGCCTCATCCCTATTGCGCGGTACTTTATAAATCGTGTCCGTCAGATGAATCGCGAATGGATGTTATCGCACTTTTTGTACAGCCGGTTGATGAAGTCAATATCCGCGCGCATGCGCTGGTCAGCGTGATAGACGAACATAGCTCGGTACAGGCCATTCGCACCTTTCAGCAAACTATCTTTGGTCAGGACAAACCAATATTAGAAAACCAGCTACCCAGTAAACTACCGCTGGACCCCCGTGCAGAGACACCGATCAGGGCAGATAAATCTGCGATCATATACCGACGGTGGTTAAGTCGAATGGGTATCACCTACGGCGTTATACCGGCCGCTGCATGACTTCTACGTTCTTTGACCTTAAAGCCGCACGTCAGCAGTGGCATCCTGTCGCGTCTTCAGACGACCTGGTACCCAGGCATGTGTATCACGCTAAATTGCTGGGTCGTGAACTTGCGATATGGCGCGCAGACGACGGCTTTGTCAATGTCTGGGAAAACCGTTGCCTGCACCGTGGTGTGCGATTATCGATCGGGGTGAATGATGGCCGCGAGTTGATGTGTCAGTACCATGGCTGGCGCTACGCCAATCGGACTGCGGGCTGCACGTATATCCCTGCGCACCCGGCTGATTCACCCGCACGCACCATCTGTAACCAGACCTATCCGGTCATTGAAAAGCAGGGTCTTATCTGGACGACGGACGAACGCACTTTAATACAGCCTGACTCTTCTGCACTGCACGGCTTTGATCATCAGCAGCTGGTGCTGCGGCCAATTCCTGTCAATGCATCGGTTGATGGCATTGCCGATCAGTTTAAACACTATTCCGAGTTTCTGTTACCTTCGGAGGTGGCTGGTCGCGTGGCCGGTACTGATCGTCTTCATCATTGCCATGTGCAATTGCGGATTGGTGAACACCCGCAGCCGGTGACACTTAATGTGTGGCTTCAACCGGTTGACAGTCTGCACACAGTTATTCGTGGCACGGTGTCGGGTTTGTCTGCAGTCAGCAATGTTATGGATCATTTGCGTGCTCACAATAATGCAATGCAACGATTGCGTGATAGTGCAGAAGATCTGGCAGCTGATGAACACAGTGAGCCATGGGAGGCGCTTATATCTCCTGTATCGCAGACGATATCTCACCTGCCTGAACTCACGGTTAAGTCAGCCGGCGTGAGTGGTGCATTGCGAGTTGAGGTAGAGGAAATAAAACACACCGCGGTCGATGTTAAGTCGATTACGTTAAAGGCTATAGATACACCGCTGCCCACTTTTCAGCCCGGTGCGCATATCGACATACAGTTACCCAATGCGCTGATCAGACAATACTCATTGACTAATGGCCCGGGTGAGACTGATCGCTACGTCATCGGCGTCAAGCGTGAGGAAAATTCAACTGGTGGCTCGGCCTTCATTCACGACAGCCTCAAAGCCGGGGATGTTGTCATTGTGTCTGCACCGCGCAATAATTTTCCACTGCGACGTGACGCTCTGCGTACGGTACTGATAGCCGGTGGCATTGGAGTGACACCATTGCTGTCAATGGCGCGAGCACTGCAGGCGATGTCTCTGCCTGTTGAACTGCATTATTTTGTGCAGTCGCAGGAGCACCGTGCGTTTAGCAATGTGTTGGACGAGCTGGGCGATATTGTATCGACCTGCACAGGATTAAACCCGACACAAACCGGCGACAGGATCGCTGAACTGCTGGGTGATTACAAAGCGGCGCAACACGTATATATCTGTGGGCCTGCACCGATGCTTAATGCGGCGCGTCAAGTGGCAGCCACTCAGCAGTGGCCGGATGATGCGGTACACTTTGAGTATTTTAAAAATACACTGACCATCGATCATGGCAAAGCATTTAGCGTATCTCTGGCACGTTCGGGTCTGACACTTGAAGTGCCATCAGGGGATACCCTGTTATCGGTATTGCGTCAGAACGGAGTTGAGCTGCCTTCGTCCTGCGAGCAGGGTGCCTGCGGTACCTGCCGGGTAGACGTAATAGACGGCGTACCACTGCATCAGGACGTACACCTGAGCGAAGACGAAAAAAAACGTGGTGACTGCCTGATGACCTGTGTCTCACGAGCGCTTGGCGATTCGCTGACACTGGATATATAAGCAATGCATGACAGGGTTAGCACATAAGGCATGACAACAATTACTCTGTACGATTATGAATTATCCGGTAATTGCTATAAGGCACGTCTTTTTATGTCGATGCTTGGCGTTGAGTACGAACGTCATGATATGAATTTCTACCCCGGCAGAGAGTTTGAATCCGACTGGTTTCTGGAATTAAATCCGATAGGTACGCTGCCGGTACTGACAGATGGAACGCTAACGTTAAAAGACAGCGCCGCTATTCTTGTGTACCTTGCCGGTCGGTTTGATAACCGTAGCACATGGTACCCGGTGGACCAGCCGGAAACACTGGCACAGATTACCCAGTGGCTGGCATTTGCCGATGGCCTGACCGCCAGTGCATCTGCTGCACGTCTGGTGGAGGGGTTCTTCTACAACCTCGATGCTGCTGCTGCACGCAAGCGTGCGCATCGATTGTTCCGAATTCTTGATGAGCATCTGTGGTTTGCCGAACGTGATCATCAGTCGTGGCTGGTACCGGGTGATGAGCCCACTATCGCCGATATCGCCTGTTTTCCGTATGTGGCCTTGTCGGAAGAGGGCAGCATTTCACGGCAGAGTTATCCCGCCATTCGGCGTTGGCTGGATCGCGTAAAACGGCTGCCGGGCTTCATTGCCATGCCGGGTGTTTTTCCGGCCGGCCCTGCATTGCCCGACAACACCGTCGAACATAACACCGGCAGCTCTGTTTAATGTCTGAATTACTATCACTGCGTGGTATCAGCAAGATTTATCCGGCTGTCGTTGCAAACGACGCGGTTGACCTGAATATTGGTGAAGGTGAGATTCACGCTATTCTCGGTGAAAACGGCGCCGGTAAGTCCACACTGATGAAATTGATCTACGGAGTCATTCAGCCCGATGCAGGTGAGATCTTCTGGCGTGGCGTGCACACACAGGTGAAAAGTCCGGCACACGCACGATCGCTGGGCATTGGTATGGTATTCCAGCATTTTTCGTTGTTTGAAAATCTCACTGTGGCAGAAAATATCTCGTTGGCAGTAAAAGGGTCACTGGCGAATTTATCTTCACGTATCGAAGAGGTTGCAGACAGCTTCGGTCTGCCGCTTGATCCGGCCACTCTGGTGCATTCTCTATCGGTGGGTGAGCGTCAGCGTGTCGAAATAGTGCGTTGTATTTTGCAGGAGCCGCGTCTGCTGATCATGGACGAGCCCACCTCTGTGCTGCCGCCGCAGGGTGTAGAACTGTTGTTTCATGTATTGCGTAAACTGGCGGCCAGCGGTTGCAGCATTTTGTATATAAGCCACAAACTCGAAGAAATACGCACCCTGTGTGATCGTGCTACGGTACTGCGGGATGGCGTGGTGGTTGGCACTGTGGTGCCCGCCGACGAGTCTGCCCCGTCACTTGCACGCATGATGATCGGTCACGACATACCCCATGTCAGCCACGACACCGCTACCGCCAACGGCAAGGTAATGCTTGAACTCAACGACGTTACCTACACCCCCGAAGATCCCTACGGAACAGAAATCCGATCGGTGTCTTTGCAGGTACGGCGTGGAGAAATTGTGGGTATTGCCGGTGTCTCGGGCAATGGTCAAAACGAACTCATGCGACTGATCTCTGGTGAAACCCGCCTCGCTAAATCAGACAGCGGTGTTATCACCATGAACAACGCACAGGTAAATAACTGGTCTCCGGAGCGTCGACGGCAGCTGGATTTTGCGTTTGTCCCCGAGGAACGTCTGGGTCGTGGTGCAGTGCCTGATTTGTCACTGGGTTTTAATACCTTATTAACCGCACACCGGCAGGGGCTATCAAGGTTTGGTTTTATTCGTTTTGACGAAATGAAATCCCGTACCGATAAATGTATCAATGATTCCGATGTACGCTGTGGTGGTGACGCGGCCCGCGCCGGTAGTTTGTCCGGTGGTAATCTGCAGAAGTTTATTGTCGGTCGTGAAATTGCTCTGGCGCCTGATCTATTGGTGTTATCCCAGCCTACCTGGGGAGTCGATGTGGGGGCGGCATCGGCAATACGCCAGACGCTTGTCGAACTGCGTGATCAGGGCATGGCGATACTGGTGGTCTCAGAAGAGCTTGAAGAGCTATTCGAAATCACCGACCGGTTGGTGGTGATATTTGAAGGTCGCTTGTCAGCGCCACTGGCAACACACAACACTAATGTAGAACAGGTTGGCCAGTACATGACCGGTCAGTTTGATGCACCATTGCGTAGCGGGGCGGTAGCCTGACTATGTGGCATCTTGTTCCTCGTACTCAATCGTCGCTACGTGCCCAGATACTGGTACCCATTGCAGCAATTATACTAACGCTGTTGTGCGGTGCGGTGATGTTTACCTTGTTAGGCAAAGCACCGGGCGAGGCCTTTTATGCATTTTTTATCTCGCCGTTTACCACGCGTTACGGCATTGGTGAAGTGCTGCTAAAGACCGGCCCGTTGCTTCTTATCGCCCAGGGCCTTGCTATTGGCTTTCGTGCCAGAGTGTGGAATATCGGTGCCGAAGGGCAATTGTTGATGGGGGCTATTGTTGCCGGTGCCATTGCGATTAAGTTTGAACTATCAGATTCCGTGTGGCTGTTGCCGTCAATGATTGTTGCCGGCACACTGGCCGGGGCTGGCTGGGCGGCCATCGCTGCATGGCTTCGCACCAGTTTCAACGCCAATGAAATTCTGGTGACGTTTATGTTGTCGAGCGTTGCATTGCAGCTGCTGTACTACCTGGTAACCGGCCCGCTGCGTGACCCCATGGGCATGAGCTTTCCGCAATCGGTGTTGTTTGGCGATGCTGCCTTGTTTTCACCGTTGCTCGAAGGCACCAGAGTAAATACTTCATTATGGCTTGCACTGGCAGTCACCGTACTGGCGTGGGTGTTTGTACAGCGCAGCATGCCGGGTTTTAAGTTGCTGGTGAGTGGCCTGGCGCCGGGTGCTGCAGGCTATGCAGGTTTTGCCGAAGGCAGGGCGGTCTGGGTTGGCTTGCTGATAGGCGGGGCTGCAGCGGGTATGGCAGGAGTTGCTGAAGTCGCAGGACCACTGGGTTTACTGCAGCGCAATATCTCTCCGGGCTATGGCTTTGCGGCAATAATTGTGGCGTTTCTGGGTGGCCTGCATCCTATTGGTATTGTGTTCGCGGCGTTGTTTATGGCGCTGATCTATGTGGGCGGGGATATGGCTATGGTATCGGTGGGTATTCCAAACGCTTCGACAACCTTGTTTCAGGGCATGATGCTGGTGTTCTATCTGGCGTGTTATGTCTTTGTTAATTATCGCCTGCAAAGACCGGCTGGCAAAGTTGCAGCGAGCCACGGAATATCTGCGGATGCTTGATTCACTGATATTTGTATTGGGTGGAACACTGGCGGCGGCGACTCCGCTTATCTATGCTGCGATGGGTGAGCTGGTAGTAGAGAAGTCCGGTGTACTGAATCTGAGTATCGAGGGCATGATGGCGACAGGTGCTGCGACGGGTTTTGTCGTCGCCACAATGAGCGGGTCGACAGTGGCAGGTTTCGCCGCCGCCGCCGCTGCCTCAATGTTGTTGTCATTCGTTTTTGCACTGCTGGCGCTGGGTTTTCTGGCCAATCAGGTAGCCGCGGGTCTGGCGGTGGGTGTTCTGGGACTGGGGGTTTCAGTGATGGTGGGCAAAAACTATGAAGGCACTACTATCAGTCCAATGGCCGATGTGAATCTTGGCTGGCTAAGTGAGATACCGCTGATCGGTCCGACGTTATTTTCACAGGATATCATGGTCTATGCGGGTATCTTCAGTGTGATTCTGATTAGCTGGATGCTCAATCGCAGCAAGCTCGGCAGAATCATTCGCGCCGTTGGCGAATCACCGGAAGCCGCTACCGCTATTGGTTATCCGGTAATATTGGTACGCGGCCTGGCGGTGTTGTTCGGAGGCGCGATGGCCGGTATCGGTGGCGCACACCTTACGCTGTCCTACACACCGTTATGGGCTGAAGGACTGGTGGCCGGACGCGGCTGGATTGTAGTGGCGCTGGTGGTGTTCGGCACCTGGCGCGCACCACGTATTGCCGCGGGTGCCTATCTGTTTGGCGCGGTGTCATTAATTGAATTGTTTGTACAGGGACTGGGTTTTGAAATACCGTCTCAACTGCTGTCTGCAGCACCCTATATCATTACGATTATTGTGCTTGCTGTTATATCCCGTAATCCCAGGGTGGTCCGGCTGAATCATCCGGCCTCTTTGGGGCTGCCTTACCTACGCACACGTTAGTTTTTATTCACACGAGGGTTATTGTAAATGTCGTTATTTAAAAATGTTATCCGATGGAAGTCTGCACTTGCGCTGACCGGCGGGTTGCTGGTGACGTTGTTATCGTCATCCGGCGCATACGCCGCCGATCCACTAAAAATCGGTTTTATCTATCCGTCGCCGGTGGGTGATGTGGGCTGGGCTTATGAGCTTGACCGTGGACGCCAGGCTATCGAAGCTGAGTTTGGCGACAAGGTAGAAACGGTAGTGGTGGAAAATATACCCGAGGGCCCTGACGCTGCGCGAATCATGAACCAGATGGCCGCAGACGGTGCAAAAATGATCATGATCGGTTCATTCGGTTATATGAATGACGGCTTGAAGCTCGCCAAGAGAAACCCTGATATCAAACTGATCCACGCCAGTGGTTACAAGCTGGCCGACAACATGGGTAATTTTCAAACGCGAAACTACGAAAGCGCCTATATCGCAGGAATGGCAGCGGGCTATGTCACTAAAAGTAATACTATTGGCATGGTCGCCGCTTACGCGATCCCTGAAGTTGTCGGTATCATCAATGCCTTCACCATGGGCGCACAGGCAACCAACGCTGATGTCACCATGAAAGTCGTCTGGCTGAACTCCTGGTTCGACCCCAGTAAAGCACAGGAATCCGCACGTTCGCTGATCGCACAGCAATCCGATGTGATTTTCTCTATCTATCAGGACACGCCATCAGTGGTGACCGTTGCCGAAGAAGAGGGCGTTTATGTGGTCAACACAAGCTCTGATATGAGTAAGTATGCACCCACAAAATTACTGGCTTCCATGCAAATCAGCTGGGCAGATCATTTTATCGAACAGACCAAAGCTGTTCTCGACGGTACGTTTAAAGGCACTGCTTTCTGGGGCGGCATGGCCGATGGCGCTGTAAGCATGGCTGGAATGTCTGCCGACTTAAACCCCGAACAGCGCGCTGCTGTCGATGCAAAAGTCGCCGAAATCACTGCAGGGTCCTTTCACCCGTTTACCGGGCCGATTGTCGATCAGGATGGCAAAGAAATGATCGCGGCCGGTGAGACAATTTCGGATGGTGATCTGCTGGGTATTGACTGGCTGGTAAAAGGCGTGGAAACGAAGTTGCCGAAGTAAGCACCTAACCCGCATTATTCACAAGGCGACGAGTCATGATTAACGAAATGTCTATGCACATAGCGCCAAACACTGATTCAGACACCTTTGCTTAAGTAACGGTGTGTTGCAGGTTTAGATGTGTAAGCTAACAATCGAATCTGCAATGCATCGGTATCAATCCATATGAACATCCAAAACAAGCCGGGCAATATAGAACAGTATTTTTTCGGCACCTTTATGCACACACCGGTGCCCGGCCAGTTAGAGATACTGGAAGATGCACTGCTTGCTGTCGATACTGACGGAACCATTACATCAATACATACCAGTGACAGTGCAGACTACTCACAACAGCTTGAAGCTGCGCGGCAACACCCGTCTTATACCTCGGGCAGCAAACATACCTTCTTTATACCGGGCCTGGTAGATCTGCATATTCACGCACCGCAGTGGCCGCAGCTGGGCAAGGCCCTGCATCTGCCACTGGAGGACTGGCTGCAAAACTGTACTTTCCCGCTTGAAGCAAAATTTGCTGATGTGCAGTTTGCAGCGGTGATCTATAACTCACTGGTTAAAACACTATTGTCGAACGGCACCACCAGTGCTGTGTACTTTGCCACAGTGCATGAGGCCGCCACCAGGCTACTGGCAGATGTATGTCTTTCTGAAGGGCAGCGTGCCTGGGTGGGTCGTGTGGCGATGGATAATCACAGTCAGTGTCCGGATTATTATCGTGACCAATCAACGGCACAGGGGCTGGCCGATTCTGAAAGCTCAATCGACTATGTGCGAACAATGCCGGGTAACAGTTCTGCGCTGGTAAAACCCGTCATCACGCCACGGTTTATACCGGCTTGCACTGACGAGATGCTGAGCGGCTTAGGTGATCTGGCGCAGCAGTACCAGTGTCACATACAAACGCATTGTTCAGAGAGTGACTGGGAACACCAGCATGTGATCGATCGGCTTGGCGTTACTGATACCTCGGCACTGTCTGATTTTGGATTGTTGACACGCCATACGGTACTGGCACATTCTAATTTTATCGATCACCGGGACATGACTCTCATACGTAACATAGGCGCGGGGATTGCGCATTGTCCGTTGTCAAACCAGTATTTCGCCGGCGCGGTATTCCCCCTGCGCGCCGCACTCAACAAGGGCGTGAGAGTAGGGCTGGG
>CAKZVB010000042.1 GCA_937922015.1 uncultured Granulosicoccaceae bacterium | reverse complement strand
ATGAACTGTGCAACGGTCTGCCCGAAAGGTCTGAACCCTGCGCAGGCGATTGCTGACACCAAGAAAATGCTGGTGCAGAAAAATCTCTGATCAAGCACTCACAGACGCTGAACGGTCTCGCTTGAAATGGCTTTGTCGTCGCGGCATGAAAGAGCTCGACACTGCAATGACCACCTATCTGCAGCATCACTTCGATGCTGCAGAACCGCAGGAACAGCGACTGTTTCAAGCTTTGCTTCAGGAACAGGACCCGGAAATCATGGGGCTGATCAATGAACCTGACCCCACATCAATCTACAACCCCATCATTCGCAAAATCCGCGATACCCTTATCACTGACGCTTAGGCCGTCGCGCCTGTACCTTACCGGCATCCTGGCTTTGCACATTCTCGCTTTTGTGGCTGTCAGCCTTGCAGCCATACCGGTGGCGTTAAAAATAATTATCGCGATCTTAGTCGCCGCAAGCCTTGGGTATAACGGCAGCATCGCACTCAAACACACACAACTGATCTGGCGGGCGGGAAACGTCTGGCTTATCGAAACGCAGGACAATCAACACACCGCCCACCTGAACTCCATAAACTTCCTGTCACGCTGGCTGGTCATTATCTCTCTGCAGGTCGAAAACCAGCGGCTGCAGAAATTCATTATTCCGTTTGACGCTGTCAACACCGACAGCTTTAGACTGTTAAGAGTAAGACTGCGCATAGAGGGACATGCAATACTAAATCCCGAGGATGAGCCATAGCAGACTGATGACCGCGTGTTGTTGTTCCGATCTTCACCGACTCCAGTCCACGCTGCGGTATTCTCAATGCGATGCACTGGTGTATGATGAATCGGTAGAGAAAATTCACCTGAGGATTGACGAGAGCCAATGCCAACTCAACCAAAACCCATTTTGTTAGGCGTAAACGTCGACCACGTTGCCACCATCCGCCAGGCAAGAGGTGTAAGCTACCCCGATCCGGTACACGCAGCGCTACAGGCAGAGATGGCTGGCGCTGACGGCATAACCATGCACTTACGTGAAGACCGCCGCCACATACAAGACGAAGATATCGATCGTTTTGCAGCCTGCACACAGACCAAGCTCAACTTTGAAATGGCAGCCACCGCCGAGATGCTTGAAATAGCATTGCGTGTAAAACCAATGGATGTATGCATTGTGCCGGAAAAACGTGAAGAACTTACCACCGAAGGTGGTCTGGATGTTGCCGGCAACGCCAACGCCTTAACCACCATGTGCGGTGAACTGGCAGACAACGACATTCGTGTTTCATTATTCATAGACCCCAGTGAAGCGCAGATAGACGCCACCGCCAAAGCCGGTGCTGCGTTCATCGAACTGCACACCGGAAGCTACGCTGAGGCTCGCACCGCTGCCGGACAACAAAAAGAACTGACCAAGCTTGCCAATGCCGCCGCGTACGCTGTAAGCCTGGGCATCAAGGTAAATGCAGGTCATGGTCTCACCCGCTACAATGTCGTGCCGATAGCGAGAATACCTCAGATACACGAACTTAACATCGGTCACTCGCTAATTGCAGATGCCATGTTTTGCGGCTTGCCACAAGCAGTTCAACAAATGCGCCGCCTGATGCTTGAAGCAAGACAACACACGTCATCATGATTATTGGTACCGGTATCGATCTTGTTGAAGTCTCCCGCATCGAAGCTATTCATGAAAAACGCGGAGAACGTTTCTCACAACACGTACTGCACGAAAAAGAACTTGCAGAATACCGGGAAACCAAGTATCCGGCGCGATTTTTAGCCAAGCGTTTCGCGGTCAAAGAAGCCGCCACAAAAGCACTTGGCACCGGGCAGGCACGCAGCGTTTTGTTACGTCATTTCTATGTCGTACACAACGAGCACGGCAAACCGATCCTCAAAGCAGACGGACAAGCCGAGACACTGTGTAAGGAAATGGGCATCAATTCGATGCACGTCAGCATTGCAGATGAAAAAGACTATGCAATCGCCAACGTCATTCTTGAGCGCGTTTAATGAGTGATGAACAACCACCATTGCCACACAGCCCCTACCTGAAAATAGGCGCAGAGATCGGGGTTCGCACGCTTGTTGATCGCTTCTACGATCTAATGGATCACGACCCTGAGGCAAAAATTATACGCGAGATGCATCCGGCCGACCTGACAGACTCAAGGCAAAAACTATTTGAGTTTTTAAGTGGTTTTCTGGGCGGCCCGTCACTGTATATTCAAAACAGAGGTCACCCCCGTTTACGCATGCGACATGCCCACTTTAGTATTGATGCCGATGCCAGAGACCACTGGCTACAATGTATGAACCAGGCTCTGGAAGAACAAATTGACGATCCTGTGCTACTGATGCAGCTGAAATCGAACTTTTATCGCACGGCCGATCACCTGATCAATACAGAGTAAACTCTCTTTAAACTGACCTGATACTAATGCAATCGACTGACTTTACCCTTCACCCTCAACTCGCTGCCGATACCATACCCATAGCTGATCTGGAACTGTGCCGCCTGTTACTGGCTAATGACAGCAACTATCCATGGACAATTCTGGTACCCAGAAGAAACAACATTAGAGAAGCGTATAAACTCAGCCCCGGGGATCAGCAACTTCTGCTGAAGGAATCCAATGCACTTTGCGATGTGCTGGAAGCGCTGTTTACTCCGGAAAAACTAAACATCGCAGCGTTAGGTAATGTGGTGCCACAGCTGCATATTCATCATGTTGCGCGCTTCAGAACAGATAAGGCCTGGCCTGCGCCGATCTGGGGGGCAGCGGACGCGGTGCCCTACAAGGCAGCTAAAGCACAGGAGATTAAAAACCAGCTAACACTGGCGCTCAGCGTCGATTATAAATTACTGAACTGACCTCAATCCGCAATCGGTCTGAGATCAATTCAGGCTGAGCGGCCGGCTGGCCTGCATAAGAGTTTATTTCCCCGACCGCCTTATGAATAACACAGGCCGGGAGTCTGCGCGGCAGAGCCTCTGCCACTGCGAACGCGCCCTGACGGTGCGCCAGGGTGATGGTAATTATCGATCATTTTCGGAACAATTGAATAACTATGCGCCTCTGAGGATCGTACCATCATTTATTAAGACAAGGGCCCTCGCCATGGCACTTTCTCGCTACGCAGACTTCTACCAAGCCGACTCCTAGCCCAGGCTTTCCACCCTGATTCTGGTGACAGAGCCTTCAATTGAATCGAGCTCTTCTATCTTCGATATAGCTCTCTCCATAGCACCCTCGACAATTTTTCTGGTCAGCAGGATGACCGGCACTTTACTTGTGCCATCTGCCGGTTCTTTTTGAATGATTGCCTCAATACTAATTGCTTCATCACCCAGAATACGAGTGACATCCGCCATCACACCCGGCTTGTCTTCGGCCAGAATTCGCAGATAGTACGACGTCTCAAATTCATTGCTGACAACGGTGCGTGATTGATTCAAGGCATCATGCTGAAACGCCAGAGAAGGAACTCTGTTATCTACTGCAGCACTGGCCACACGAACCACATCCATCACATCTGCCACAATACTTGATCCTGTTGGCTCAGCCCCGGCGCCGGCACCATAATAGAGCGTCGGTCCTACTGCATCTGCCTGTACAAGAACCGCATTCATGACACCGTCAACGTTCGCTATAAGCCGTCGTTCAGGAATAAGCGTCGGGTGCACACGCAACTCGATGCCATTGCCGGTGTCGCGGGCCAGCCCCAAATGTTTTATCCGGTAACCAAGCTCCTGGGCAAAGGCGGTGTCTTCCTGAGTGATATGACTGATGCCTTCTGTATATACACTGTCAAACTGCAGAGGTATGCCGAACGCGATGGACGCCAGAATAGTCAACTTATGCGCAGCGTCGATACCTTCAACATCAAAGGTCGGATCGGCTTCGGCATAACCAAGCGCCTGCGCTTCCGCCAGGACATCGGCAAAGTCACGGCCCTTGTCCCGCATTTCAGTCAGAATATAGTTACTGGTGCCATTGATAATGCCAGCCAGCCATTGGATCTTATTTCCGGCCAGACCTTCCCTGATGGTTTTTATCACCGGTATACCACCCGCTACCGCGGCCTCAAAAGCCACACTGACGCTATGCTCACGTGCGGCTTCAAAGATCTCGTTTCCGTAGACGGCAATCAGTGCCTTATTGGCCGTCACCACATGCTTGCCATTCGCAATGGCCTGCAGCAATAGCGTTCGTGCCGGCTCATCCCCACCCATCGCTTCAACAATGACATCGATGTCAGGGTCGTTCACTATTTCACAGGCATCTGCAGTGAGAGCTATCTCACACAGCTCCGGCGCTCGTTGACGACTAATATCGCGCACTGCGGCAGACTTTACGATGATATCCCGCCCTGCCCGACGACTAATCTCTGACGCATTTCTGACCATCACGGCAGCGGCACCTTGTCCGACTGTGCCAAAGCCTATAAAACCAACTTTTACGGGATTCAATTTACTGTCCAGCTCCGAAAACATCTCTTATATTGAGTGAAGAGATCTGCCCATGGGGATAGGCCAAGCGATCTGTGCAGGCTATTATAACCAAGGTCACAGCAATTGAACGAAAACATGAAATTTTCCCTGGACGACCCGCAAGGCAAATACGTTTTCAGTAACTATGGAAACGGGGCATTAACGGTTAACGAACAGCCTCACCACAGCAGCCTGCTAATTTTTCCCGATAGCCTGCAGGAATGGAATATCAAAAATGTCAATGAACTGAAAGTCGACGACTTCGAACCGTTTATCGAACGTCGGGCCGACATAATCATTCTCGGCACCGGCGCCGAACAGGATTTTCCATCGGTAGAGCTGCGCAGAGCCCTGATGCAAAAACAAATTCAACTGGATATCATGGACACAGCGGCGGCATGCAGAACCTATAACCTGCTGGTGTCGGAAGATCGCAATGTCGGCGCTGCAGTGATCGTGTTCTAGCCAGAGCCATCGTCTTGGGCGCACCGTCAGCGCGGCCTGCAGTTGCAGAGCCTCCGCCACGCAGACTCCTGGTCAGGTAGTTGCCGGTGGACAGTCTTGTCGCCAACCGGTGTATTGCCCCGAAACACTACTCGAAAGTGAAGTCTTGTAACGAGGTTCTTTTACCGATAACCCGGCGCTCAGCTGAATCTGCCTGCAAACTATGGTCGTCAACAGGCACCAGACTAAAATCGCAATCGAATGAATCCGGGACGTTCTGTATCCGGGGGAAACTTGATCCACGCGACAGTATCAGCTCACCTGTCGGGTTTTCCTTACGGTTTTGCATTTTTCGGATAGATTGCATTACCTCTTCCTCTTGTAAACTTTGCATTACATATTGTTCCATTTTTACTGTAAAGAATCTGAGACAAAGATCATAAATCCGAAGAGTACACGGCTTTGTGTTTTTTAAATGACGCTAATTGCTATTGCAAATGAGAATAATTCGCATTAATCTCTACATTTGGTTTGAATAAGAATAATAGCTAATGCTCCGTCTGCCCCCACCACACAGCTAAAACACTCCGTGAGCTCAACCGACGTTATCGCCAGTCAGGCAACCAGGAGAAACCGCACGGAATTCAGCACCGTGATTGCCATCCTGATCGCTCTGATGATCTGCCTGCCGCTGTTCGCCGTGGCCAGGCTGGCGTTGTTTCCGACTGAAAACGTCTGGCCGCACCTGATATCCACGGTGTTGCCGCACTATGTATTCAACACCCTTGTGCTGATGGCCGGTGTTGCCCTCGGCACGCTGGTAATCGGCGTCTCAACCGCATGGCTGGTCACTCACTACGATTTCACCGGCCGCCGCGTTTTTGTGTGGGCTTTGTTACTGCCGTTTGCCGTACCTGCCTATGTAATCGCTTTTGTTTACACCGAGCTGCTTGAATTCTCCGGCCCTGTCCAATCCATGTTGCGCTCTATTTTTGGTTGGCAATCCGCAGCTGATTATTACTTTCCAAAGATCCGCACACTGGGCGGTGCAACAATAATGATGGTGTTAGTGCTCTACCCCTACGTGTATCTGCTGGCACGATCTGCATTTCTGGAACAATCCGCCTCATTGCTTGAAGCCGCACGGGTGCTGGGACAACCAAAAGGCCGCAGTTTTTTTACAATTTCTTTACCGCTGGCACGCCCCGCAATTGCAGTGGGGGTGGCTATGGCGCTGATGGAAACCTTAAACGATTTTGGTACTGTCGATTACTTTGCCGTGCATACGCTAACCGCGGGTATTTTTGATGTCTGGCAAAACATGGGCAACTTAAGCGGTGGCGCCCAAATCTCGTGCCTGTTACTGATGTTCGTATTGCTGCTGCTATTTCTTGAACGCTTTGGTCGAAAACATCAGAAACAGTTCCTGCCGACATCCAGTCGTTTCCGCAGCATGCAACGGGTACGGGTAACGGGGTGGCAAAACGCAATACTATTTCTTTGCTGCGCGATCCCGATATTTCTGGGCTTTATCATTCCGTTTATTATTCTTACAGACTACTCGATCAGATACTTTGAAATATCATGGACCGAAGAATTCCGGGAAACCGCGACCAACAGTCTTTTACTATCGGCTGTCGCTGCCGTCATTGCTGTCGGCCTTGGCGTCTTCCTGGCTTACAGTGCGCGCATTAAAAAAAGCAGGTTATTGCAGGCCTGCACCCGACTTGCCAGCACCAGCTATGCACTGCCGGGCGTTGTGCTGGCGATAGGAATACTGATCATCTTTGCAGCGCTGGACAACACCATAGACAGTTTTATGCGTGATTACTTTAACGTCTCTACCGGACTTCTATTCACCGGCACGGTATTCGTTATCATTTTTGCCTATGTCGTGCGCTTTCTCGCTGTCGCGTTCGGATCAGTAGAATCAAGCCTCGCTAAAATCACCCCCAGCATGGATATGGCTGCACGATCTCTGGGCCAAAAGCCCTCTACTATGCTCTGGCATGTCCACATACCGCTTATGCGCAGCGGCATTCTGACAGCGTTACTGGTGGTGTTTGTCGATTGCATGAAAGAACTGCCAGCCACATTGCTGTTGCGTCCGTTTAACTTCGACACACTGGCGACTCACGTCTATCAACTGGCTTCTGATGAGTTAATAGAACAGAGTGCACTCGCCGCTTTGCTTATCGTATTGACCGGACTTATCCCTGTCATACTACTTAGCTTGACTCTGGATCGAGGCAGAACTCTGATACACAAACAGCAGTGAAACAGCCGCGTTGTATCTGACGCAAAAACATATGTCGATGCGGGGGTTGCTTGGGCGATGGTCAGCTAAAAGTGAGCTGTCAATCCAACATAGGCCCCGTCAAGACTGGCATCTGAGCTCCAATCGTCTAAATCCTGAATATCAAGACTCAGGCGACGTAGCCCACCCTGAATACCAAAATCGACGGCTGGCAGTAAATCAACCTCAAGGTGAAGGTAGGCTTCCATATCCACCAGCGTGCTGTCTTTAAAACCAATCCCGTTAGCACGCACGCCCGCTGCCAAACCGCTAAAGGGTAAATCAAAACGCGCATGGCCGTAAATCATCGGGATAGTACTGCTCAATTCAACACGATCAGTATTCTGTGTGGTTGTCTCAGTTGCTACCAGAAAACCATCAAGCCGTCTGGCGGTCAGGCCCACATCAAGCGATACCCAGTTATCCAGCAACTCGTAGTAAAAGGTCGCGTCCTGCATATCGACATCCATTTCGGCAGATACTTCACCACTGAGCGTTATTAACCCGCCCAGAGTACCGGAGGCTTCGTCTGAGTTTCCAGTCCAGCCAACAGGCGTGGTACGGATCATTAGATTCGGTACCAGCGGAATAAAATGTTCAAGCGCCACGTACAACGAACGAGTATCTGAATCGCCACCGTCAAAGTCGCCGGAAGAATCAAAAGCATCGCTAGACTGTCCAAACGTACCCTTCAACTCCGGCTTCCACATGCTGGCACCTGCGAAAAGTCCGAATAAGGTGTCCGCAGACGCCAGGGGCGCTGCTGCCGAGGCTGAAACAACAAGCACCGTCGCCAACAACTTTCTACCTGCACGAATTCCAAAGGAGCGCATCATTTTGTTCTCTTAGTTTGATCTGGCTGCCCGATCCAGTTGCCGGGCACTGTCACTACTAAAGTTATCGGCAACACTCGGAATAGTTCAACCGGGGCTTATAACAAAGGGCCGGAATCTAGCTACTGCGCAAGTCGGCAATGAACTTATCCGATTCGGCGATTGATCGGTTCATTTCACGAATCAGTACGGCAATATCATCCTGCAGGGAGGCAAACTCACCTTTCAGTGAACCAATCGCCTGAGCGTTAAGGTTGTGCTTGAGAAACAGAACATTGTCGCGAAACGTATCGAGAACCGGCTTCATGCTCGCCTCTGACTTGCGCATACTTGATAACATTCCGTCATAACGCGACCGGGTCTGGCGCAATTGTGCAGTACTGCTGCGCTTGTAATCAGCGTTGGTAAATTGCTCGATTTCAGTTTGCCACTCTTTAAACAGCGCAGTGGCTACCCCGTCAACGCTGTCTATTCTATCAGTGACTTCCTGTGCTGCTTCCTGACTGTCTTCGTATTCAGCACTCAGCTTTTCATAGGCCCGCGCCAAATCGGTGTTCTGTAACGTCACGATAGAACCGAACTGCTCGAGAGCATCTTTAAATTCTACTTGCGCGTCCTGCTGTGAGTCGCGGGTATTTTCAACCCGACTGACCAGAATATCCCGCTTGTGGTAGCCGACTTTCTCCCACGCATTATAATAAGTGGACGCACAACTACTGAGCAACAATACAACGGGCACAACAAAAAACAACAGCAGGTTTCCGGACGATCGATTCATTATAAATATCCTGTACTATGGACTGTTAGTACCATTTATCATTAGTCAAAACAGCCGATCAACATAGCGTATTTGCAGCTGTCTTTCACCACTCACAATTACCAAACAGAAAATCATCGGTAATATTAACCAATTTCACATTCAATTATACATTTAGTAACAATTGTATGCTGATAACTCTCGTATGTTGCCACCAACACCAGCATCGCAAACTACTAATGAAAATAATAAAGGTTTGCGGATTTGGCATCAGCCCCGGCCTGCTTAAAAGAATCTGCCTCAGCGCAGCATCCTGCAGCGTCCTGTGCAGTTGCGCCTCCTCCGCCAATATTCCGTATCGAGAAACGCTGTACAAGATTACCTACGGCTACCTGCGTGCCGCCGAATGCATAAACGAGCAGGTAGACCAGGTTGCTTTTACTGCCTGTGACCGATCCTATTTTCAGGACTTTGACAAATACCGCCAACTACGCGAAGAATTTGTCAACGATGCCGGACAACGCGGGGACTAACCTGTGCCATCCGGAAACAGCGGCCTGACAAGAATCACACAGGCCGGTGTAGTTTGCCTGCAACAGCGCCCAGTCACTCTTAGCATAACTTTTTGTGGCCCGTGAGAGATCACTCGCCTGAGCGATTCGCAGCAGCCTTTGTTTCTGGACAGGTAATACCAGATTCCAGTAATCCATTAACAGAAGCGAAGTAACGCTCTACCAGTTCAGTACTGCCAGCTTGTAGAAACTGTTTCCTGAAACCGAAGTTGCCCATCAGCCCGCCAGTATGAACAAAAGCCATTCGTGTGTCGGGGGGCAGTTCGTCCGTAAAGTCAGCCGCCAGAATGCGCTTCAGCGCTTTGCCCGTATAGACCGGATCAAGCACGATTCCGGTGTCGTCGTAAATTTTTAAAATAAATTCTATTAGTGCCGGGTCTGCCTTGCCGTAGCCGGGCTTCAATGGATCAGCTAATCGCCAGTTTGCGAAAGCCGCGACATCAGTCCCCTGCCGAATGGCATCCTGCTCAATCCATCTGGCAATCTTCTCATCTACTGAAGGATCGCGAACCACAGGCAAACCAATAACAGATTGAGTTTTATCAGCGCTGCAAACGATACCCGCCAGTGTTGCCCCGGTGCCCACTGCCACTACGATTACATCAGGTGGTTGCGCCACGCTACCCGTTAACCTCAGTATTTCTTTACACCCGTCAACCGCCGCGTCGTTTGAGCCACCCTCAGGCAGCCAGTGATCACAATGATAATCTGAACACAATCGCAGACAGTAGTCAGGGTCATGTCGTAGTCGATAATCAGCACGCGAAATGTTGACCTGGCGCATGCCATTACGACGTGCGGCGGTTAACAGCTCATTGCTCACACCTGCATCGCCACGAACTATGCCGACAAATTCCATCCCTTGTAACCGCGTTTGTACCGAAAGTGCGTGAAGATGATTTGACCACGCTCCGCCAAAGCTTAAAACCGCCTTACAACCACGTTCTTTTAGCTGCGTAATATTATTGGCCAGTTTGTACTGTTTGTTTCCACATGCCCCCAATGTGGCCAGCTCAGAACGAAGAATCAACACCTGCAAACCTGGTTGCAGATGCCATTTTTTTCCCAACATGGTCACATAATTCACGGGCTTGTAAACTCAAAATCCATCAACAGCACGCCTCTTGTTGTAACAGTTTCTGTTTTATTTACAAGCAACTTGACACTTCACTTCAGGCAATTCCTAGCAAAACTTTATAAGTCTACACCTCAAGGTTTTGCAGCCGCGCCGATACCCGTCCTGCTACCACGATCGATGAGACGGAAGTTTTAACCGTCCAATAACTAAAAAAATAAAAAAAATGATCACTATGAAGCGGCGGAAATTCCTATTAAATACTTCAAAAACGGTTGTTGCAATGGCGCTTACCTGCGCCTTAGGATCAGCGGCCCAGAGCAGAACTAATTTTGATTCAGACTCAATAAAGCGCGCCTTTACCGATGTTAACGGTTTTTCTTTTAAGGGTATTAATCTTAAAAACCCGCAAGCGATCGAACGCATCTATGCTGCGCGTGGCTTTGCTCCACTATGGAGCTCAGGCGGCACTACTACTTATACCAGTAAATCAATTTCCCGGAAACTTCTGGATTCCCAGGAGATGGGCCTTGAACCAACTAAATATCTGGGGCGCTTGCTGCACCAACTGGCAGCTAATCCGGACGCCGATCAATTGCTGCAATTCGAGCTGGTATTAACAGACTCTCTTTACAGCTACTTTGATGATCTGGCACATGGCATACTGAAACCACCCGGTTCTCAGACCGCATGGAAGCGCAGGAAAGCAAAGTTCGACTCTGCGACAATGATAAATGAGTTTTTCACGGGAAACAGATCGTTTCAGGAAACCCTCAAACAGCTACAACCACATCATCCTCGCTACAGTAACTTGTTGCACACACTGCGGCACCACCAGGCTTTGCAGAGCGCCGGCGGCTGGCGAGACATCCCCACGGGCCGCGTTCTAAAGCCCGGAGATACCAGTGATCGAGTACCGATTTTACGTGAGCGTCTGCTGGTCTCTGGCGACCTGCACTCTGCCGGTGTTTTTAACACCACAGAATTCGACGACATGTTAGTTGATGGTTTAAAGGAATTTCAATTGCGTCACGGGCTTGATGCGGACGGTATACTCGGCGCCCAAACAATTCGGCAATTAAACGTGCCCCTGAGTACTCGAATAGCTCAGCTGCAAACGAATATTGATCGATGGCGATGGCTACCGCGTGACCTTGGTTATTCGAATATCCTTGTCAACACCGCCGGCTACGATTTAGACGTTAATATTGGTGGTGCTGTCGCCACAAGTATGAAAGTCATAGTGGGCAAGCCAGAGAACAAAACGCCTGTATTTTCAGATACACTGGAACACCTGGTATTTAACCCGAGCTGGTATGTGCCAAAAAGCATCGCCTACGAGCTACTGGAAAAGGAATCCGCTCGCCCGGGGTGGTTCAGAAAAAACAATTTTGAAATTCGCCAGCGCAGTGATAACGCTGTCGTTGCCGCCTCAAACGTTAGCCTCGATCCCGACTATTTTGTCTCGAACTATCGGGTTCGCCAACTGGCTGGCCGTGACAACGCGCTTGGTAGTCTGAAATTCATGTTTCCGAATCGCTATAGCGTATACATGCATGACACCAATGCAAAATCACTATTCTCCAAATCTCAGCGAGCTTTCAGTCACGGCTGTGTAAGGTTAGAAGAGCCACATAAACTGGCCACGCTTTTATTGGAAGCAGACGGCATGTCGAGGCAGGAAATTGAAAATTTACTAGTAGGTGAGCGCACCAAAAAAGTTAACTTGCGAACCCCGCTGCCGGTACATATGACTTACCAGACAGCGTGGGTAGATGACTATGGCCGGACTCACTTTCGCGACGACATTTACGGCTTTGACAAAAACGCCCAGAGGCAGCTCAAGACCAGCAAACCAAAATACGCGGAAGCAGAATTGGAGGCATTGTCATCAACAGGGTTAACTGTTGTGATCAACACTTACTAATCGGGCGTAACTTCCTCGCCAGCAGCAGAGCAGGAAAATCACCAGCAACATCGTGACAGCTACCGGTGATAACTGACCACCACCGGCACTAACGGGCGAGCTAACACCAGCCGCCCAACGACTACTGTGCCGCAATTGATCGGCCACCAGTTCTCGGCTCTCTGCACTGCCGGATAAACAGGTAGACGACAATAGATCGTCCGATGACAGGCAAATGTCCAATGCATGATTGCCTTGTGTAAAAAGATGCAACTCACTACTGACACCACAATCTACACGATGGTACAGCGCGTTACTGTTGTCCACGGCTTGATTCAATTCCCTGCCCGCCAGCGCATTACACAGACGGATTGATTGTCGCGCGGGAACCAGTTCATCTGCCTGCCCATGCATGATTAACATCGGCGGGTAGCCCGAAGGACTATCTGCGACGATCGCAGGAAACGAATTCTCCGGCACCGGAGAATCAGCCAGATCATACGAAGCGGCATCCTGCCCGAGCACTTTCGCCAGAATCCCCAGCCCTTCCTCGTTGGTGTAGTCCCCCACCCTGACCATTGATATAAAATCCGTAAAATCCGTCGGCGGGTACAACAGCAGAGCACCAGCAACCCTGGAGGAATGATTTACAGACAACGACAACGCCAGGTGCGCTCCGGCCGACTGACCGAATACCACTGGTCTGCCGCCAGCTCCGTAACTTTGAGCATTGTTTTCAACCCACGCCAATGCATAATCAACGTCTGCCGTAATCTGCGACAGCGTGGCACCATTGCACGCACCTCCCTCGCGATCGTCAAGTAAACGATAAAACGGCGCAAAAACCACAAACCCCTGTGCCGTGTACCTGGCAACGGCAGACTCTATTCCAAAGGTTCCGAAACCACGACTGCTCCAGCTGCCACCGTGCAGTGCGATCATTGGCTTCAACTGTGCCTGACCGTCGCGTAAATCATTTTTATAGATACGCATAGCAAGACGGCACTGGCCACGCCCGGTGTTATGGGTTTGAAAAGCAACACTGGTGCGATAGGGTTGATACAGGCCGTCAAGCGTGGCAGCACCAACGTCATAAGCAGTACCGGGGGATCTTGTCCATTGCCCGTCTGTGTCAGCATCGCCGTGACCGAGATTTTCCTTATCCAGCGCCTCTGCGCAAAACTGCTGCTGTCCCGTTTTGCGGAAATCGATCGAATTGGTGCATGCGGGGTCGGTGTAATAAGCGCCGGTTTCTGTGGGTATAACCGCACTGCATTGCGCACCATCGAATTCAAACAGCGGATTGACCATCATGTCAGCCTTTAAACGACTACTCAGATCACAGCCAAGCGCCGTGCCGATATTCTCCAGAATTTCGTCATCGCTAAATATATCAAGCAGTTGAGCAGTCGCCGGTTTATTTGCAATAACAGAGAGAGAAAAACAGACACCGCAAACTATGCACTTGCAAACTGATTTATTCATGGACAACCTTCAGCTGAGAAATTAACCGACGCTCACCCTTCATGACAACTGCTAAGATTTGCGGGCGTTTATTTAAATCAACATCATACAACGGTTTTGCGTTTATAATTGAAAACTCCAGTCACGTAAGAACTCGCAATGGCAGGCCTTTCAACTCATATCCTTGACACCAGTCGCGGCGCTCCCGCGGCCAACGTAAAAATCGAACTATTCACCGGAGACCTGAAAAAAGCCGTAGCGGATTTCACCACCAACAGAGACGGCAGAACAGATACCCCGCTGATCGAACCCGGTACGCTCAAACCCGGCATCCACGAACTGCATTTTCACGCCGGCGACTACTTCAGGGCTAACGGTGCAAGCTCCGAAGAACCCTTATTTCTGGACATCGTGATCATTCGCTTTGGCATCAACAATCCACATCAGCATTATCATGTACCGCTGTTGTTGTCGCCATTTGGTTATTCAACCTATCGCGGCAGCTGACCATGAACCCGAATCTTGCAGCACTACAGCCTTATCCGTTTCAGCGCTTAAAAGAACTGTGCGCTGACCTGGTCGCACCGGCAGATCTTTCACCTATTGATATGTCGATCGGCGAACCAAAACATCAGCCGCCGCAATTCGTGCTTGAGGCACTGCAAAATAGTTTGTCCGGTGTTGTCAAGTATCCGCCGACACCCGGCAGTGCAGCTTTACGAACGGCTATAGCTCAATGGGTTAGTTCACGATTCAATTTGCCGCCAGGCTCGGTGAACGCAGATCAAAATGTATTGCCGGTCAATGGCACGCGTGAAGCATTATTTGCGATTGCACAATGTTTGTTCGATCAATCGTCATCAAAAAAGCTCATCCTGATGCCAAATCCTTTCTATCAAATATACGAAGGCGCTGCACTGCTGGCAGGCGCCCAGCCGTGGTTTTACAACACGCCTGCTGCGCACAACTATCAACCGGATTTCGACTCAATTGATGAAGACATCTGGAAGCAATGCCAGCTTATTTACTTGTGTACTCCCGGAAATCCATCCGGTGCAGTGATACCACAGAGTACCTTGCAGCAACTGTTAAACCTGGCTGAAAAATATAACTTCCTGATCGTCAGCGACGAGTGTTATTCAGAGATCTATCCGGATGAACAAAATAAACCCGCCGGCTTGTTACAGGCGGCAGCGGCCATCGGTAACGATTCATTTAAAAGATGTATCGTGTTCAACAGCCTGTCGAAACGCAGCAACCTTCCGGGCCTGCGTTCCGGTTTTGTCGCCGGGGACAAAGACATACTGAAAGCCTTTCTGTTGTATCGCACCTATCACGGCTGCGCAATGCCAGTGCATACAGACACCGCCAGCACAGTTGCGTGGCAGGACGAGAAACACGTGATTGAAAATCGCAGCCTGTACCGCGCAAAGTACAGTGCTGTTCTTGAGATTGTCTCAGCAGCGCTCAATACCACACAACCTGATGCGGGCTTTTTTCTCTGGCCGAACCTTGAACAAAGCGACACCGGCTTCACGCGCAAATTGCTGCAACAAAAAAACGTAAAAGTACTTCCGGGCAGCTACCTGTCGCGCGAGGCTCGTCAACTCAACCCCGGTGATCAACACATCAGAATAGCGCTGGTCGCCCCGATCGAGCAATGCACTGAGGCCGCGAGTCGAATAGTAGACTGCCTGAGCGACAGCTGATTGAGCATCCGTCAGGTAAATTTGTCCCAATATTCGCAGGACTAATTCACCAAATAACGATAATATGAACCCGTATTGGGCTTTACTCCGTTTTCCAAATTTTCCACGAGAAACAACATGTCAGATCTTGAACAAATTATTAACGATGCCTTTGAACGCCGCGCTGAGATAACCCCATCCACAGTCGACGCGGACACCAAAGCAGCAGTAGATCAGGCCATCGAGCTTATCGATTCCGGCCAGGCAAGAGTTGCAGAGCGCCGTGGTGTTGGAGACTGGGTGGTCAATGAATGGCTAAAGAAGGCGGTGTTACTGTCATTCCGAATTCGCGACAACGAGCCGATGAGTGCCGGTGGATACACGCAGTTCTACGACAAGGTCGACTCAAAATACGCAAACTACACCGCAGAACAATTCGCCGCCTCCGGGGTTCGGGTTGTACCGCCCGCGGTTGCGCGTAAAGGATCGTTTGTCGCCAGTGACACCGTACTCATGCCGTCATATGTAAACATAGGCGCCTACGTCGACAGCGGCACCATGGTCGACACCTGGGCCACTGTAGGGTCCTGTGCGCAGATAGGTAAAAACGTACATCTATCCGGCGGCGTCGGTATCGGTGGAGTTCTGGAGCCACTACAAGCCTCACCAACCATTATCGAAGACAACTGTTTTGTCGGCGCGCGATCTGAAGTGGTGGAAGGTGTGATTGTCGAAGAGGGCGCGGTTATCTCCATGGGTGTCTACATCGGACAAAGCACAAAAATCTACGATCGCGAAAACGACCAGGTACTCTACGGTCGCGTTCCTGCCGGCTCGGTTGTCGTGTCGGGTAATCTGCCATCGGCCGATGGTAAGTACAGCCTCTACTGCGCGGTCATAGTAAAACGTGTCGACGAAAAAACCCGCAGTAAGGTTGGTATCAATGAACTACTGCGCACTATCGACTAATGGCCAGCACACTCTACGGTATCAAGAATTGCGACACGATTAAAAAAGCGCGTCGCTACCTCGATGAACACGAGGTGGAATATCAATTCCACGACTACAGAGTCGACGGTATTGACGAGAAAGCCATTCAGACATTTATTGATAAGCTGGGTTGGGAAAACGTTCTTAACAAACGCGGCACTACCTGGCGTCAATTGGATGATAAAACCAAAACCGCAACCACAGAGTCAAACGTCGCCGCACTTCTGTGTCAGCATCCGGCGATGATTAAACGCCCGATACTGAAAAGCGGTAACAAACTACTTATTGGTTTTTCAAAAGACGACTACTCCGCATTGCTCAATTTGGGGTAGTCATTCCATGGCCAGTGTCAATGCAGCAGCAGCTACCAGACAACTGAAAGCGTTAGCCAACAAAGAACACGCAGCCAAAGCGGTCCGGTACTTTAAAACCGGACCGGGTGAATATTCTGAAGGCGATCAATTTCTAGGCATTCGTGTACCGCAAATCCGACAGCTGGAAAAACAACTTCGCGGCGCACTATCAATATCAGACATGGGACTATTATTGCAAAACGAATGGCATGAAATCCGTTTGTTCGCGCTTATTGCAATGGTCAACCACTATCAGCGCGGTGACGAAAAAACCAAAAAAACTATTGTTACAACATTCTTCAAATTAAAAAAGCATATAAACAATTGGGACCTGGTGGATTCCTCCGCCCATTACATCAGCGGTGCCTGGCACTATGATAAAGATCGCAGCCGACTGGATAAAATGATCAACGCCAAAAGCCTGTGGGACAGGCGCATCGCGATGATGTCTACTTTCTATTACATCCATCAAAATGATCTGGATGACACATTCCGATATGCACAACTAAGACTGGATGACGATCAGGACCTGATGCACAAAGCGACGGGCTGGATGTTAAGAGAAGCAGGAAAACGCAATCAAAAACGCCTGCTGGCGTTTATTAAAAAAAATTCAGCCACGATGCCACGCACCATGCTGCGCTATGCAATAGAAAAACTTCCAGAGGCGAGGCGAAAACAAATACTTGTATCAACAGCGAAAAAATAAATTACGCTGCAACGGCAACAACATCAGCGTGCCTGCCCGCCTGCTCTAAACACCTGTGATTTAATCATGTGGCGCGCTTCGCCTCAGGCTTACCTGCCGCTTCGAAAAGCAGCAACGCAAGCAAACCGGAAGCCAGCATTCAGCCATAGACAACAGGAAACTCTTCAGCATCCATGGGCGCACCGGGAGACAATTTCTTCTCGATACCTGGAAACGGTGGAGATATCTCTCCTCCTCTTTCCGCAAAAACTGCATCATCACCCATCAATCTGGCCGAAAAAGCCCTGCGTCTTTGATCACTGAGGTTCTGTGGCGCACCGTGTACGGTCAGATAGTGGAACGCAATGCAATCACCCGGTTCAAGGCTCCAGGACAGGATATCGTAGTCATCACGCTCATTGTCTATGTCAGGCATGACTGATAACTGCTCATCCTCGCGCTGATACTGTGCGCCGGTGAATTTTGTTGGCACAAAGAACTTACCCCACTGATGCGAACCGGCAATAAACTCCGGACAGACTGACTGTGCGACCGGATCAAGTGGTATCCATAAGCTACATAACTGTTTGCCGTCCACGCAATAATACGGCTGATCGTGATGCCATGGTGTTTTCTGGGTAGTACCGGGTTCTTTGACTAAAACGTGTTCATGAAAAATTCTAATCGTGTCAGACCCTACCAGTTGTGCAGTGACCTCGGCGGCAGGTGAGTTGAACAGAAAGTCACGATACTGAGGTATTCGCTGCCAGTTACAGTAGTCACCAAAGAAATGTCCGCTCTGCCCATCCTGAGTGTAATTTTTTCCGTATTCACCAGGCTGCTTCATATTGTGGTCAATACCGGCGCGCAAAGGCTCTATCCAGTCTTTAAACAAACCACGAATCAGCACAACGCCGTTGTCCTGAAATGTTTTGATCTGTTGATCGTCCAGTTGCACTGTATTCACCACTGATTCCTCCGGGTTTAAAGTTAGATCCGGGATGTTCCACGCAATACGACTAAAACAATCCTGATTAAAACAGATCTTAAAAATTAGATGGCTTTGCGTTGTGCTTCAGTACGCGCCACATTGTCACGCAGATAAACAGGCAATGCAGACTCGGCTGCGACGCCACGACCTTGTTTTATCATTTCACCGCCGATACTCAGTATATCCAGGGCATGGGGAAACGGATCGGTATCATTGGTAACCTGCACACCGCTGGCTGCCAAAAGCTGATCAGGCCATACCTGCCAACCGGTACCTGCAGTTTTCCAGTCGCCCTCAAGCGCCGGCACCTGGTCAGGCGCGCAAACGCATTCTATACCAACCAGCGTCGGTTCTGCCGACCCGGCCAGATAAGCTCCCCAGTACACTTCACTCATGCGCGCATCTATCGCCACCGCAATTTTTTTACAACCACCCTCACGATTTGCACGTAATGCGATTGCTGCAAGAGTCGATACCGGTGCTGCCGGTATGTCTGCACCCAGCGCAATTGCCTGCGCCGCCGCAGTGGCTATTCGCACACCGGTGAAGCCACCAGGACCACGACCGAATGCCACGGCATCCAGTTGTTGTGGTCCAATTTGCGCCTCGGCCATTAGCTCATCAAGCATCGGCAGCAATACTTTTGCATGTATTTTCGGCGCTACCTGATAGCGGGACTGGACTTCGCCCCCACACAGCAAAGCGACTGAGCAGGCCTCTGTTGCAGTATCCAGTGCAACAATATTCACAGCGAACGCACCACTGCATTGCCACAGAAATCAGCGCCGGCTGATAAAACATAAAAGACGTTATTCATGATTTTCGATTTCAAAGAAACGCTCAACGCTTTCCGGTTTTTGCACAATTCGCATATCGGGCAGACTGCTGAGAAAGGTATTTCCATACTCTTTAGTTTGCAATCTCGGATCACAAATCACCAGTACGCCGCGATCATTGACGTCGCGAATTAAACGCCCTACTCCCTGTTTTAGCGTCAGCACCGCCTTGGGCAATTGATAATCCATAAAGGCATTTTTACCATTCTTTTGCAAGCCTTGAATGCGCGCCTGCAACACAGGATCTCCCGGTGAGGCAAACGGCAACCGGTCAATAATCACACAGGACAAGGCGTCACCACGCACATCAACGCCTTCCCAGAAACTACTGGTACCAAGCAACACAGCATTGCCCATTGATTGAAACGCATCAACCAGCTCACGCTTGGGCATTTGCCCCTGAACAAGCACCGGGTATTGGCAGCTTCTGCGCATTTCTGCAGCTGCAAGTTCAAGTGCGCGGTGGCTGGTAAACAAAATAAAAGCCCGCCCCTTACTGGCTGCAACTACCTCCAGAGATATCCGGAGCACCGCCGCATCAAATGTACTCTCCTGCGGTGCCGGCATATTGGCTGGCAGATACAACATTGCATTTTTTTTGTAGTCGAACGGACTGTCAACCTGAATCTCATTGCACTCTTCAATACCCAGCTGCGATTCAAAATGTTCAAAACTATCGTTAACCGCAAGTGTGGCCGAGGTAAACACCCAGGAACACTTGAGCTGTGACAATGCACTTGAAAAGGGTTCGGCAACATTTTGCGGGGTGAGATTCAGGCTAAAACCGGTTCGATACGTTTCGAACCAGTGGATGTACGTCTCATCACGACTATCCGTGTAGGACTCAAGCACTTCCATGTGTGCCAGACAACGACGCCTGCAACTCTCAAGACCTTTGCCACGCACAGAGGCCGCATCGAGAGGTTCGAACAACAACTCAAGCGAGTCGCGCATAAGTTCAAGCGCTGCCGTCACTGTGGTCTGCGACTCTACCGCCCCCCACGCATCTCGCCTTTGTCCCAGGCCAAGTGACAAACGAAAATCACGCACGGATTTTTCCAGAGCCTCGGAGCGATCTTTTATTTCAACCACATCCGGCGCTTCGGAGAGAAATTCTGCATGACTGTCACGCGCGAGGTCGAACAACTGGCGACTGCTTAGCCTGCGGCCGAAAAAAATGGCAGCGGTATCCGGCAGCTGATGCGCTTCATCGATGATTACCACATCCGTTTCCGGCAGGATTTCCCCGAACGACCCCTCCTTCAACGCCAGATCTGCACAAAAAAGATGATGATTGACCACCACAATGGCCGCCTCCATCGCTCTCTTGCGCGCACGAGTGACAAAACAACCGGGCATGTCTTCGGGATTGTGATCACTGCAAAAATCATCACTCGATGTTACATACGACCAAACCGGGGAAGACTCGGGCACTTCCAGCACTTCCGAAATATCGCCAGTGTCGGTCTGGCCTGCCCAGTTTCTGATCTGCGCAAGCTGGGCAGACAGTGTCGGATCTCGCAGCGCCGGATTGTGCATGGCCATTTCAAGCCGCCGCCTGCACAGGTAGTTGGCGCGGCCTTTGAGCAAGGCTACTTTCGGATGACGTCGCAACGCGCGCTTCACGACTGGTAAGTCCGTGTGAAACAGCTGATCCTGCAGGTGTCGGGTGCCGGTTGATAGAATTACCCGCTTGCCACAGGTCAGTGCCGGTACCAGATAGGCAAAGGTTTTACCCACTCCAGTGCCTGCTTCCCCGACAAGAATATTATTTTCGGCAATGCATTTATCAATTGCCATCGCCAGCTCCTGCTGCTCTGAGCGCGCACGAAATCCCGGTTTGTTGTCCGCAAACGGGCCGTCATTACCCAGAACTTCAGCAACACTACCTGGCTCTGTAACGATGGTTACAGAGCTACTGCCGTGACCTTCCGACTGGCCTTGTTGCTGATCGACAGACAATATATTGCACCTTGAAGTGAGTCGGCATATTAGGGGGATACAAATGACAAACTTTCATTCGTAACGTTTGCACGTTGCGCTACCCTACCTTCCGCCGTTGAGCTTTGTCGATTCGATTTCAGCATCCCGGGCACCCAGCAGATCGCCACGACTCTCGCGCGAGCGCTGGATTATTAACCAATTGCGGTAACGCAGTGGCCGGTTACCCAGCGCGGTCAGGAAATTTGATTTGGCCGCATAGTTTTCCGCGCGCAGGCTCGAATTTAATTCAAGCGCGAACTCGGCGGCCCGGCTCCATAAAACAGCGTCTCGCGGAGTAATTGCCAGGGCTTGCTGCAAGCGTTCCATCGCACTGTCGAGATCGCCCTTGCGGCGGTGAATTTCCGACTCCTGCCACAGCTTTGCCACATCTTCATCTTTGATGTCGTGGCGAATATCACCCTCATCAAGAATATAGGCATCGAGCCTCTCAGCAATGAGGGCTTGCTGGTCAGTTTGACCATCCTCCCGGACCGTGGCACATGCACTAACCAGGGACACCAGCAGAAGACCTGCAGCCGCATGCCAAACGGGCTGCTTAAGATTTGCGCAATATTGGTAAATATTCAACGTTTTCCCATCTCAGACATGAAAAAGCCGTGTCGCGGAAATTCCGCCACACGGCTCGAAGTGTAACAACTGCACGCTGCAGTTGTAAGCTGTCCGATGGGACTATTTTACTTCGTCATATGAAACTCTACACGACGATTGGCTTGACGGCCTTCTTTAGTGTCATTGCTCTCGATAGGTTTTGACTCACCGAAGGCACGAGCCAGCAACTGCTCAGAAGGCACACCACGCAACATCAGGTAGCGGACTGTCGCCAGCGCACGCTTCTTGGACAAGTCTAGATTGTAATCAGAATCACCCTGGCTGTCAGTGTGCGCCTGGACCTCAACGGTCGTGTCCGGATGCTGCAGCAGCAGATCTGCCGCATCGTTCAATACAACCTGAGCAGAATCTGTCAGCACATCTGAACCGCTCTGGAACAACACGCCGTCCAGCACGCCGCCGAAGATCTCACAGCCGGTTGCAGTAACCGCTGCGCCTTCAGGAGAATCAGGACAATCATCAAGACTATCTGGTACACCGTCTGCGTCGCCATCATCAGCTGACGCTGTATCCATCATTTTGGATGGATCCATCTTGGAGAATAATCCACCATGATCGCCAGAACCCGCGCCTTTGCCGAATCTCCACAACAAGCCGACTGATGCCAACATCGCGTCTTTATCAAACGCTTCGATCTCACCGCGTAGCGCAAGACCCATTTTGGTACCGTACTCAACACCCACACCACCCATCAGATGAGCATCGTTCTTACGAGTGAAGTCCAGGTTACTCTCGTTGTCCATGGTGCCGATGCCGCCCTTAACAAAAGCACCGAGCCCACGCCGCGCAACCAGATTGTCGTAGCCGCCGAGGTTAAAGAAGTGGTAGAGAAAACTCAGGTCCATCACTTCATACTCCATGGTACCTGACTCAGTACCAGTGCCGGTGCTGTTGATCTCGGCTTCACCCAGATCAGCGGCGCCAAACTCAACTGCCCAACGAGGTGAGAAATCCCACCCGATGAACAGCTTCGAGCCGTCGCTTTCTTCTTCCGTCACTTCCAGCTCGACACCGTCCTCTATCTCTGGAGACAAGTTGGACTTTCCGGCACCGCCGCCAAGATAAAGTTTCTTGTGAAATTCGCTTGCATGTTCGTCGGCCATTACTGGCGCGCCCAATACGGTACTAATGAGCGCGGCGACGAGGGATATTTTTACTTTCATTTTTAGGATATTCCCAGTTTTTTTATTAAGTTACTGTTCGCCCATTAGTCACCCGGTGACGTATTGGGAAGCTGTTAGCCGCTTCTTTTTACTGAAAGACGACAAGTACTCGCAGTACCCTTAGATTTATAGTTCAACATTGGGAAAATGGAAAAAAAAATGTAAGCAAGCTGTATTCCGAACTCGCTTAAAAGCAAAACCAGCTGATATTGATGGCTACCCATCCGCATACTTATGCGGTTTAGCCGGTAAGCTGCCGCCGTTACCGGTTTTATTAACAAATCGAAAAAAAACTATGACTGGCACAGAAAATTGACTCAGCCCGCCTTATTCCCACTCAATAGTGGCTGGCGGCTTACCGGAAATGTCATAAACAACCCTCGAGACCTCTTCTATCTCATTAATTATTCGTCTTGAAACAAGATCGAGAAAGTCGTAGGGCAAGTGCGCCCAGTTTGCTGTCATGAAGTCTGTGGTCTCTACCGCCCTAAGGCTGATCACATGCGCATAGCGGCGACCATCGCCAGTCACACCTACAGACTTAACGGGTAAGAACACTGCAAATGCCTGTGACACTTTTTGATACAGATCATGTCTGCGCAGCTCTTCAATAAATATCTGATCAGCAGCGCGCAGCGTTTGTGCAAATGGTTTAGTCACCTCGCCAAGTATACGAACACCCAGACCCGGGCCGGGAAACGGATGTCTGTCGATCATTGTCGCTGGTAATCCGAGTTCGCGACCCACTGCACGTACTTCGTCTTTAAATAACTCGCGCAATGGCTCCACCAGCTTAAGTTGCATGTCTGCCGGCAGACCACCGACATTATGATGTGACTTAATCACATGCGCCTTGCCGGTCGCGCTGCCCGCAGATTCAATCACATCCGGGTAGATGGTGCCTTGTGCCAGCCAGCGGACTCCATCCAGCTGACGGGCTTCTCTTTCGAAAATCTTTATGAACAGACCACCAATAACTTTGCGTTTCTGTTCCGGGTCACTCTCACCCGCAAGAGCTTGCAGAAATTCGTCTTCCGCATCGACTCGTATGACGTTCACCCCCAGAGACTCTGCAAAGGTGGCCATTACCTGGTCACCCTCTGCATGGCGCAGCAAGCCCGTATCGACAAATACACAAGTCAATTTTTCACCGATAGCACGATGCAGAATTGCCGCGACCACCGATGAGTCTACGCCACCGGACAACGCAAGCAACACTGAGTCTGTTCCAACCTGCTCGCGCACCTGGCTTATACAATTTTCAGCGATGCCAGCGGGCCGCCAGTCGGTGTTGCATTCACAAATTTCGCCAACGAAACGATTAATAATGGCCGCACCCTGTCTGGTATGGGTTACTTCAATGTGAAATTGCAGGGCATATAATTTACGAGCCTCATCGGCAAAACCCGCGACAGGTGCATTGTCTGTACTGGCTATCAGCTTGAAGCCTTCAGGCACTGACTCAACGCGGTCACCATGACTCATCCATACATCAAGCAATCCGTGTCCTTCATCGTTTGCTCGATCCTGTATATCGCGCAGCAGAACTGAATGGCCTCGCGCCCTCACAGTTGCATAACCAAACTCACTGTGATCTGCATTGACCACCTCAGCGCCAAAATAGGAAGCCATTGCCTGCATGCCATAACAAACACCAAGAACAGGGACCTTTAATTCAAAGACGATATCTGCAATAGGATATCTGGTTGCAGCGGTTACGGATTCGGGTCCGCCGGACAGAATAATTCCACGCGGTGCAAATTCACTAATGCGCTGCGCATCCACATCACAGGCATAGATCTCACAATAGACACCTGCTTCACGGACACGCCTTGCAATAAGCTGCGTAAACTGCGATCCAAAATCAAGAATTAAAATCTTATGTTGATGAATGTCGGACATAGAGTCAGGTCAGTAACCGTAGTTAGGAAAGGAACAAGTGTACTGCAACGTGCACCTGTTAAGACTTCGGGTCGCGTATCCAGGCACAACTGCAGCCCCTCGTGCGCCACTTACGAATAATATAGAACGTTATGCAGCACTCACTGCATTCTCACTCGTTTTACTCAATACGATAATTAGGCGGCTCTTTTGTGATTTGCACATCATGCACATGGCTTTCACGCATACCCGCACTGCTGACCCTTACAAACGCAGCGTCCTTTTGCATTGCATTGATATCCGCACAGCCACAATAGCCCATACCAGAACGCAAACCACCAATCAGCTGGTGGATCACTGCAGAGACAGGTCCTTTGTAAGGTACTCTGCCCTCAATTCCCTCTGGCACCAGTTTGCGCTCTGACGATTCATTGTCCTGAAAATAACGATCGCTCGATCCCTGTTGCATGGCACCTACCGATCCCATGCCACGGTAAGATTTATAAGAACGCCCCTGAAACAGCTCGACCTCACCGGGAGCCTCCTCAGTGCCAGCCAGCAGACTGCCCACCATCACAGAAGAGGCACCGGCGGCAATTGCTTTTGCGATATCACCTGAGAATCTCACGCCGCCATCGGCGATCAGAGGTATACCGGCGCCTTTAATAGCACGGGCAACATTATCAATAGCGGTAATTTGTGGCACACCTACCCCCGCCACAATTCTGGTGGTACAAATTGACCCGGGCCCGATACCGACTTTTAAGCCGTCAGCGCCCGCCTCCACCAACGCTGTGGCCGCTTCAGCAGTTGCGATATTCCCAGCCAGTACCTGTAACGTTGGAAATTCACTTTTCGTACGTTTAACCCGTTCGAGAACGCTTTGCGCATGTCCATGTGCAGTATCTACCACCAATACATCAACACCAGCTTCAACCAGCGCTGCAGTTCTGGCATCGGTATCTGCGCCAACACCAATCGCCGCACCGCTTATCAAGCGTTGCTGATTATCTTTACACGCCGCCGGGTAATCTCTGGCACTGCGTATGTCGCGGACAGTTATCATCCCGCGCAATTCAAAATTATCGTTGACCACCAGCACTCTTTCGATGCGGTGCTGATGGAGTTTTTCCAATGCGGTTTCGCGGGTAGAGTTTTCGGGTACTGTTACCAGTCTCTCGCGCGGCGTCATAATAGAAGACACAGGTTCATTTTCACGGGTCTCGAACCTGATATCCCGCTTGGTGACAATACCGACCAGGCCATCGCGATCAACGACCGGCAAACCGGAAATTCCGTGCTTTGCGGTGAGTTCGCGAACTTCTCTTATGGTGGTGTCTGGCGTAATAGTGATCGGTTCAAGCACCACACCACTTTCGAATCGCTTTACACGCCGGACTTCTGCCGCCTGCGCCTCGACCGTCATGTTCTTGTGAATAATGCCTATGCCGCCTTCCTGCGCCATTGAAATCGCAAGCCGGGATTCCGTTACGGTATCCATTGCAGCAGACAAGAGAGGCAGGTTGAGTTTTATTTCACGTGTGAGTTGTGTGAACAGCTGTACCTGATTAGGCAATACCAGCGAATGGGCCGGTTGCAACAGTACGTCGTCAAACGTGAGAGCATCCTGAACTATGTTCATGGCTTTTAGGGAAAAGTTGCGCAGCGAATGCTACCGTGCACCCCATTATACGGTTTGACCGCTGTCAGGTAAATTGATTAACTGCCTTAATTCGGTTTATTCCCAGATATTCTGCAGCATTTCATTCGGACAATGGCTTTATGCAACAAATTCCGCTGGCGCTTGATCAGGTTTTTACAGTTAGTGAACTAAATAGCGAAGTAAAATGGTTACTGGACACCCAATTCGGGTCGATCTGGGTAGAGGGCGAACTCTCCAACACGATGCGGGCACGTACCGGCCACATTTACTTTTCACTTAAAGACAGCAAATCGCAACTTCGCTGTGCGATGTTTCGCAACGACAACCGACGCATAGACTTTACCCCCACCGACGGCCAAAAAGTGTTGTGCCGGGGTCGGCTGGGAATCTATGAAGCACGCGGCGACTACCAGATGGTGGTCGACAGAATGATGGAGACCGGTGCCGGCGCGCTACAGCAGAAATTCGAAGAAAATAAAAAACGCCTGCACGCCGAAGGTCTTTTTGATCCCGAACACAAAAAAGCCATTCCGCAATTTCCGATCAACATCGGTCTGATCACCTCGCCCACCGGTGCGGCAGTGCAGGATGCCCTGAATGTTCTGCGCCGCAGATATCCTTCCGCACAGGTGATTGTCTATCCGGCGACGGTGCAGGGAAACACCGCTGTTCCATCAATAGTGCGCATGATCCAGCTGGCCAACCGCCGCGCCGAATGTGATGTATTACTGCTAATTCGAGGTGGAGGTTCATTGGAAGACCTGTGGGCGTTTAATGAAGAAAAAGTTGCCCGGGCAGTTTTTGCGTCGACCCTGCCAATTATCAGCGGCGTTGGCCACGAGGTCGACTACACCATCGCTGACCTCACGGCCGATTTGCGCGCGCCCACGCCATCTGCTGCCGCGGAAATCTGCAGCCCCGATCAAACAGAACTGCGAATCCATCTAACGACCTTGCAGCGCCGTCTGGGGCGATATTTTCTGCAGGGCAACAAAGACAAGCAGTCACGGCTTTCTCAGTTACAGCGCAGACTGGCCAATCACCATCCCAGCAATCGCCTTCGACAACGTGCGCAACGCTGCGATGAACTTGACATGCGGTTGCAGCGTTTGATGCAAAACGCACTGTCTCAGGCCCGCAGCAATCGACATTACCTGCACAAGCGACTTGAGAATCTTAGCCCTCGACATCAGCTGGCCCGACGCCGCGACAGCCTTCAAAAGCTTGAGAATCGACTGATCAGCGGCCTGACTACAAAGCTCAACAGCGCGCGCCTGACGCTGACCGGGAGTCAGCGGGCACTACAGGCAATCAGCCCGCTAAATACACTCGCTCGGGGCTATGCCATTGTGCAAACAAAGAACGGTTCTGTGGTTGCAAATACAACTGAATTAAGCGCGGGTGATGAGATCAAAGTCAGGCTGGCAAAAGGCCAAATTGGCGCAAAGGTGACAAGTTTAGACTCGGCGAAACCGGCAAAAACCGAGTCCTCATAACGGCTTAAGGCTGGACTACACGTCACAGAAATTGTTTACTTTATTTGCCTTCGCTGTACTTTTCTGGTAGAAACGTGCGGCTTCGATTTTGGACAAGGTGAGTAGATATGGCCGCCAAAAAGAAAACTGCTGCAAAAAGCAAAACGGTTGCAAAAGCAGCTAAGTCCACCGGTGAGACCGCAGTAAAGGAAAGGGCCGCGAAAAAGGCACCTGCTACGACTGCGCCTAAGAAAAAAAGGGTAACGAAAAAAGTGACAGCTGCAAAATCCACAGACTCCACCGCGGTAGCGGAAAAAACTACCGCAAAAAAAGCAGTAGCAAAAAAAGCAACGGCGAAAAAAGCCGCTGTCAAGCCGAAAGCAAAGGCTAGCGCCATTGCCGGCACCATTCCAACAACTGGCAGCGGACAGTTTAAAACCTTTGTTCCGTACAAAACATCCAAGGGCGAAGAATACATGAGCCCGGAACAGGTAGAGCATTTCCGTGCAATACTGCTGGACTGGAAAGTTTCGCTTATGCGCGAAGTCGACCGAACTGTCGGACACATGAAAAGCGACGCCACCAACTTCCCGGATCCAAACGACCGGGCCACCCAGGAAGAAGAATTCAGTCTGGAACTTCGCACGCGTGACCGTGAACGAAAACTGATCAAGAAGATCGATGAATCCATGACCAAGCTGGACGAAGAAGACTATGGCTACTGTGATGGTTGCGGCGTGGAAATAGGTATTCGCAGACTGGAAGCACGCCCTACCGCAAATATGTGCATCGAATGCAAAACACTGGAAGAAATCAGAGAAAAGCAAATCGCTTAAAGCATCGCGATTCATCGCCAAATTCCAGTCCAGCTACATGCAAGGGCATCGCTCTGATGCTCTTGCTTCGCTAACAAACCACACGTGTCAGGCTACACCGGACGTTTCGCACCCTCACCCACCGGCCCGCTGCACGCCGGCTCGCTGGTATCAGCACTGGCCAGCTGGGTAGACGCCCGATACCACAAAGGGCAGTGGTTGCTGCGTATAGAGGACATCGACCCACCGCGTGAAGTGGCTGGCGCCAGTACCGAAATTATCGACTGCCTCAGTGCACACGGACTTCATTGGGACGCAGAAATTGTATTCCAGAGCACGCGCGCTCAGCACTACGAACTCGCGCTGCAAACGCTCCGCAATAAAAACGCTTTGTACGCCTGTGAATGCACCCGCAAGCATTTACGCGCACTGGCCGCTGATGGCTCGCACGCCTACCCGGGATACTGCCGGGACAAAGGCCTCGATGAGCAAAATGCCGCTCTGCGCGTAAAAATCCACGAGCAGGAAATCTGTTTTAATGACATTGCCGCCGGCAACTGCTGTGACAATGTCGCCCGTACCCTGGGTGACTTTATCGTGCGACGCAGAGGCCCCTGGTATGCCTATCAGCTTGCTGTTGTCGTCGACGACGCCCTGCAGGGCGTTACTCACGTGGTGCGCGGCGCAGACCTTCTGGACAACACAGCACGCCAGATTGCCCTGCAACAGCTGTTAAGCTACCCGACTCCGGCCTATCTGCACCTGCCGATCGTCGAGTCCGGTGATGGCCGCAAACTCAGCAAACAAACAGGAGCCCAGCCGCTGGATAACCACAATGCTCTGGGAAATCTGCAGCAAGCCTGGGAATTCCTCGGTCAGCAGCCGTTGCCGGAATGTGTGTCAGTCGCCGGGTTTTTGGAGAAAGCCGTATCACAATGGAAACGGAATCGCATTCCCGACCGTCAGAATTCACGCCTGGACAACGAATCAGCCACTTAACGGTTGACCAAACCCTCCTGTCACCATATCTTTCACGTCCATTGAACTATTTAGATAACAGAACCGCCCACGGAGCGCCTGAATGTCAGAATCCAAAACCTATCCAGTAAGCGCTGAAGCTTCCAGCAACGCGTGGATTGATGAGGAAAAATACGAGCAGATGTACGCTCGCTCTATTGACCAGCCGGACGATTTTTGGGCAGAGCAAGCCAATGAATTCATCGACTGGTTCACCCCCTGGGACACCGTTCAGGAGTGGGACTACCACAAAGCCGAAATAAAATGGTTCGAGGGAGCAAAGGTCAATGTGGCTCATAACTGCCTGGACCGGCATCTCGAAACCCGCGGCGACCAGACAGCGATTATCTGGGAAGGTGACGATCCAAACGAGCAGCGAAAAATTACTTATCGCGAGCTGCACACCGAAGTCTGCCAGTTCGCAAGCGCGCTGAAAGGCCTGGGTGTGAAAAAGGGCGATCGCATTTGTATTTACATGCCGATGATCCCGGAGGCCGCGGTCGCAATGCTGGCATGTACCCGCATCGGTGCTGTGCACTCGGTGGTTTTCGGTGGTTTCTCACCGGACGCACTGCGCGATCGCATTAATGACTCTGAGTGTTCGGTCGTCATTACCGCCGATCAGGGTCTGCGTGGCGGTAAAAAAGTCGCCCTTAAAACCAACGCTGATAAAGCCTGTGAAGACACCCCGAGCGTGCGCAAGATGGTGGTGGTCAAACGTGGCGGTGAGCCCACTGGCTGGAACGACGGACGTGATGTCTGGTATCACGAATTGGTAGAAGCAGGTTCAAGCAACTGCCCCGCAGAAGAAATGGCCGCCGAAGATCCGCTGTTTATTTTGTATACCTCGGGGTCCACCGGCAAACCCAAAGGCGTGCTGCATACTACCGGTGGCTATATTTTGTACGCCGCCATGACTCACAAATACGTGTTCGACTATCACGACGGGGATATCTACTGGTGTACCGCAGATGTCGGCTGGGTCACCGGTCATTCCTATATCGTTTACGGTCCGTTAGCGAACGGAGCAACCACGCTGATGTTCGAAGGGGTTCCCACCTACCCGGACGCCGGACGATTCTGGGAGATCATCGACAAGCATCAGGTCAATACCTTCTACACCGCGCCCACAGCACTGAGAGCACTGATGGCGCAGGGCGACGAGCCTGTTAAAAAACATTCACGCAGCAGCTTAAGATTACTGGGTTCGGTTGGCGAGCCAATCAATCCGGAAGCGTGGGAGTGGTATCACAAGGTCGTCGGCGATGAGCGCTGCCCCATTGTCGATACCTGGTGGCAAACTGAAACCGGCGGCATATTAATCTCGCCGCTGCCTGGTGCCATACCTTTGAAACCGGGATCAGCAACCAAGCCGTTTTTCGGCATACAACCGGCACTAATGGACGAACAGGGACAATTGCTGGAAGGCCCGGGGTCAGGGAATCTGGTCATCACACGCCCATGGCCCGGACAGATGCGTTCGGTCTACGGTGATCACGATCGCTTCCATGAAACCTATTTTAAAATGTACCCCGGTTACTATTTTACCGGCGACGGCGCGCGCCTCGATGAAGACGGTTACTGGTGGATTACCGGTCGTGTTGACGACGTTATCAACGTGTCAGGTCACCGCATGGGCACCGCTGAAGTGGAAAGTGCACTGGTGCTTCATGATCTGGTCGCCGAGGCGGCAGTGGTCGGCTACCCGCACGATATCAAAGGTCAGGGTATCTACGCCTACGTAACGCTTATGGTCGGCACCGAAGCAACCGATGAGCTGCGCAAAGAGCTGGTGCAACACGTGCGCAAAGAGATCGGACCAATCGCCAGCCCCGACGTGATTCAATGGGCACCGGGTTTGCCGAAAACACGCTCCGGAAAAATCATGCGGCGGATACTGCGCAAAATTGCCGAAAACGAAATCGACAGCCTGGGCGACACTTCAACTCTTGCCGATCCGGCAGTGGTTGATGATCTGGTTGAAAATCGTGATGGCAACAAGGCTTAGTAGCGCTCAGTAGTAAAAAAACAGGCAACGCCTTTTTGGCGTTGCCTCGACATCCACCCACCTGTCAGCTTTACCGTCGCTCAATCCACCACTCGACCAGCTCTCAAAAGTACATACACAGCTCCGGTTCCGCCGTGCGACGATTTGGCTGAACAATAAGCCAACACATCTCTGCGTTGCCGTAAATACGAAGACGTGAAAGGTTTCAGAATCGGTGCATCAGTGGCGGACTTGCGGCCCTTGCCGTGAATGATTCGCACGCAGCAGCTGCCGTGCAGTGCCGTGACTTCAGCGATAAACATCTGCATGGCAGTACGCGCTTGGTTAACGGTCATGCCATGCAGATCAAGTTCTGCCTGAATTGAGTAATAGCCGTTACGCAGCTTGCGCATTACGCGTTTTTGCACGCCTTCGCGCGCCCAGTTCAAATGCTCCCCTGTGTCCAGTTCATCGGGATCACGATCGTCGCTCATGGCATCGTGCATTACTGCCTTTTCGTCCAGTTCAAACTGGCGCGGTCTGGGTGGGGGTGGCGTACGGGTATCACCGACGCGGTCGTTGGGTACTGGTTTCACCTCACCAACCGCTTTGCGAAATAATTCCATAGGATCATCGGCCGGAGGCTCCGAGTTGCAGGTATAATCTGCCTTACTATCAGACGAGTTTTTATTGGCGGCTCTTGCTTGTGCTTTCTTGGAAGAAGGTGGATTAGTCATCTGGCTGCAACAATTTATTCGTCCCGGTTATAGTGGAATTGTCTGAGCAAAAATTCAAGCGCGAGACCTGGCGCACGTCACACACCACCGCAGTGCAACTGCAAACGATTCAGGATAACTAAGATGAACAAACCAGACGACAAAGAACTGCGTGAACGCCTTACCGATATACAATATCAGGTGACACAGGGTCATGGTACCGAGCGCGCATTTACCGGCGAATACAACGACAACAAAGCAAAAGGCCAATACCACTGCGTCGTGTGCAATGCCCACTTGTTCGATTCAGACACCAAGTACGACTCAAGAAGTGGCTGGCCCAGCTTTTATGAAGTCGCGGTACCGGAAAATATCGAAGAGATCGTCGATTCGTCCCTGGGGATGACACGAACCGAAGTGCATTGCGGAAAGTGTGGCGCTCACCAGGGACACGTATTTCCCGATGGCCCGCAACCTACCGGTTTACGCTACTGTATTAATTCAGCCTCGTTAAAATTCGACCCCACTGAAGACTAGCGGGACTGGATCATATGCGATACGAAGAAACCACCGGCCTGCCGTACACCGAAACCTCACCGGGCATGCTGGCTTACACAGTAGGCTTGTCGCTACTGATTGGAATTGTGTTGTTTATTCTCGCCAGGTACGGCAAGCAAACATGGTTAATGGTGTGGAGCGCAGGACTGGTTATCTGCAGCGTAGCTTATCTATTCTGGCATTTTGCCTACACTTAATCAGCGCGCCCGATCAAATCAACGCTGACATCAATACAGCACTCAATAAGGTACCGCTTAACCAATTGAATCCCATCGGCGCTATCAATGAATAGTTATGTTCCCGACACTGGTATCCGCTATCTCGTCACCAGCTTCTGCCGCCATCACCTCACCTTCAGGTTCGCCATCAGACTGCTCACCGTCAGTGCGTGGAATTGCCATTTCAAGCTGCGTATCCAGTGTAATGCTGTCAAGGTCTGTCAGCTCACTTAGTGGCGGTAATTCATCAATGCGTCGCAAGTTAAAGTAATCCAGAAATTCTTTGGTTGTTGCATACATCGCTGGTCTGCCAGGCACCTCTTTGTGTCCAACCACCTGAACCCACTCACGTTCCAGCAGGGTTTTAATAATGTTTGTACTTACTGACACGCCACGAACTTCTTCAATTTCGCTGCGTGTGATGGGCTGACGGTAAGCAATCAATGCCAGTGTCTCCAGCAATGCACGTGTATAACGTGGCGGGCGTTCTTCAAACAGACGCGATATCCATGGCGATACCTCCTGATCTATCTGCACCCGGAAACCACTGGCCACCTCAACGATGCTGACACCCCTACTTTGGTATTCTTCCTGCAAATCAACCAGCGCTTTATTTACATCAGCACGCTCTACCTTTTCTTCTTCACCGGTAAATAGCCTGTGAAGCTGCACAAGGGTAAGCGGCTTGTCCACTGCCATTAGTGCCGCTTCAACAATTTTTTTTATTTGTGACTGTTCCACTTACACAAACCTTTTGATTAGTGAATATTCAGTTGTAACTATCATCGGGATCATTCCCGGACTCAGCATCGGCACCCGGATCGTCTTCAAAACGTATTCTTTCGTTAGTCGCTCTTTGTGTTGCCTGCCGGATTCGAATAGGAGCAAACGGTTTTTCCTGCACAATCTCAAGCAGGCACTCTTTACAGAGCTCGAGCATCGCTAAGAAGGTTACTACACAACCTGCACGCCCCTCTTCGACAGTGAACAGCGAGAGAAATTCAACCTCGCCCTGCTCTTGCAAAATCATAAGCAGATTGGACATGCGCTCACGCACGGAGAGAAATTCACGCTTAATATTGTGGTGCTGATGCAGATTTGCACGCATCACTACACTTCGAAATGCACCCAGCATCTCCTCGAGAGTGATGTCAGGCAGTGGCTGTCGATTTTCAAGCACAGGCAGACCGGCACCAGCCTCAAATACATCACGTTCCATACGCGACAGATTATCCAGATCTTCTGCCGCGGTCTTGAACTGTTCGTACGCCTGCAATCTGCGGATCAGTTCAGCGCGCGGGTCATCTTCATCGGTGTCTTCTTCAGGGCGCGGCAGCAGCAGGCGGGATTTTATCTCCGCCAGCATGGCAGCCATCACAAGGTACTCTGCTGCCAGCTCCATTTTCATCATCTCCATCACCGCAATGTACTGCATGTACTGTTGGGTAATGGCGGCAACGGGGATATCCAGAATGTCCAGATTCTGGCGTTTGATCAGATACAGCAGCAGATCGAGCGGACCTTCAAAGGTTTCAAGGAAAACCTCAAGTGCGTCCGGGGGGATATACAGATCTTTTGGTGCATCGGAGTATGGTTCTCCGAGTACCACAGCGACCGGTAATTCCATATCCGGCTGAGTGGCCAGTTGCGGGGCGGCATCCGCCTCGTTTTCTGCCATAAATACTGGCTCTCGCTAAAAACTTAGTGTATTTGCTACATCGTGCTACTGCAGCAAACTCGTGTCTCCCTTTCCTTCTCGTATAACAAGAACCTCAGGCTCTTCGAGGGAAATAACAGACGTCTCTTCAAGACCACAGGCACCGCCATCGATGACCAGATCAACTGCTGATTTTACCCTTTCCTGGATCTCTTGTGCATCATTCAGTGGAAAAGTATCACCAGGTAACAATAACGTGGTGCTCATCATCGGCTCGTTGAGCTCCGCTAACAGTGCCTGTGCGATGTTGTTGTCAGGAACCCGCACCCCGATAGTCTTTCTTTTCGGATGCAAAAACCGCCGGGGTACCTCATTTGTGCTCTTGAGAATGAACGTGTAGGGCCCCGGCGTCATGGATTTAAGCAATCTGTAGTCGCGATTATCCACCTTGGCGTAAACTGCTATTGACGATAAATCGCTACACATCATCGACATATGGTGGCCCTTGGCCAGATTTCGCAACCGGTAGATACGCTCGACACCGTTTTTGTTGTCCAGCAGGCACCCTACTGCGTAGCAGGAGTCTGTGGGGTACACAACCACCCCTCCGTCGCGCAGGATCCCAGCGGCCTGGCCGATCAGGCGGGGCTGCGGGTTTTCCGGGTGAATTTCGAATAACTGACTCATGATGTAATCTTTGTGCAGAAACAACCACAATTAAGTGATAGCTGGCCTGAAGGTGATCAATATGCGCGTGCTCGCTGAGTTTGGCAACTCAACTTAATAGCGTATAGGCGATGCCGCTGGCTGAAGTCCGGGATAATGCCCCGAACGCTGCAGCCGGTCTGCTCGTTTGCTCACACAACCAAAACAGGTATTCACGGCAAATTCGTTTTACAATCCCATCTTACTCCAGCGGGAAATCCTGGATAGCCCTGCGTGCCATTGTTCACATTTGTCACACAGGCATCCTGGGCCGGACATCCTCTGATAGTAAAAATTTTGGCCTTATCGGCTTATCTATTCTATTTTTAACCGGACAAAGTCCATTTCCATCGCGATTCCGGAACGAGACTATCGAGCAGAAATTTGTTTTCACAGGAATGGGCCCGATCCATCCAGATTTAACATTGGTTCGTAAAAAGGAAAGATTCCTGTGAATTGAGGATTTTCAGCTGACAGATTATCCGGGCTGCTGCCAGTGAAATTGCTGCGGATAAAACCTGATCGTTACAGAGTCTGATTCCCACAGCGTATCCAATCGCAACTCAACCACAAAACTTAAGGTAATTTATTACATGTCACATCGCCTCGTCGCCACACTGCTCAGCGCAGCTGTGATCAGCACAATCCCCCTTTCAATCGCACACGCCGACGAGGGTGATTCGCCCACCGTCGCCATCGTAAACGGTGAAACCATAACCGAAATAGAACGCGATACACAATCAGAGCAATTCAAAGCGCGCGGGCAAAATGCCACCGATGAACAGGTAGTCGACGAACTGGTCAGCCTCGAATTAATGCGCCAGCAAGCCATAGAGCTTGGACTGGACAAATCTCCGGCCATGGCCGCTGAAATGAAAATCATGCATGCACGGGTTCTGGCCAACGCGCTTCTAACTGACTTCACCAGTAAGATTGATACCAGCGACGAAGCGTTGAAGGCTGAATACGAAAAGCAAATCGCACTGGCTGAAGCAAAAGAATTTAACGCAAGCCACATTCTTCTTGAAGACGAGGAAAAGGCAAAAGAGATTATCGCCGAGCTGGATGGCGGCGCAGACTTCGCCGAAGCAGCAAAAAAATACTCCACTGGACCGTCTGGGCCAAACGGTGGCGACCTGGGATGGTTTGATGCAGGAAGTATGGTTCCCGAATTTTCACAAGCTGTCGCCGCTATGGAAACCGGAAAACACAGCACCGCCCCGGTGAAAACTCAATTCGGCTTTCACATCATTAAGCTGGTAGATACACGTAGCAAAGAGCCTCAGCCATTTGAAGCGCTGAAAGACCAAATCGGCAATATGATCTTGCGTACCAAGGTCGAGGAATACGTTCGAACCCTGCACGACGCGGCAACAATCGAGCGCCTCTAAGAAGTAGGTTCTCAACAAATGTGGCCATGATTAGTGGCCACATTGGTTTCAAGTCCCGGACAATACCTGCACGTAAAAATGCACAACGATAACAGCACTTTCACCGCATCCTAAACGGCCTGCTATGCCGCCAGTGCCAACTCCGTGTCATCGAAAATATCAAACACGGTATCCATTCTGGTCAACTTAAAGACGCGCTCCACTCGTTCAGTCAGACTGCACAGCGCCAGACTTCCTTCCTTGCCAACCATCTTCTTGATCGTCACCAGACAGGCCAGCCCACCACTGTCGAGAACGCGCACGGCGCTAAGATCAAGAATCAAATGATGATTACCCGCAGCGACAATTTCTGCAACTTCGGTGCGAAAATCCGCGGCCACATGAGCCATCAACTTTTCTTCCTTCAATTGAATCAGCAGCGTGCCATTAAATTGCTCGGTAAGAATCAACATTGGAACTAACCCTGGGCATGGATATTAATCATAAGCGCGAACACAGCTTTTACAGAAATTTCCGCAGAAAAGCCATTGTCCGTGAAATAGCGATCAGGTCACTAAAAATACGTGCCGTCATCACAGAAACCGGTGATTATGTGAAGTGGCGGCAAAAAATCTTTTAGCTTTAGAAAAGCAGCAAGAATATTGTCTGCCCGCGGGCGGCGACTGCACACGCCGCTGTCTCCGGTTAAGATAATCAAAAGCCATAAGACATTTTTATGTATTTAGCGCAACTGATTGAAGCGGTTTCCCCAGTCGGCAGCCGCCGAATATAAACCAAACACCACCAACTTAATTAATTAGACGCCTGCTGACAATTCTTTTTCAGCAAGATCAATCCAGTGCCGGTGCATCTTTCGATAGTGCGCTGGTGACAGCTCTGCCTTTTTCACAATACCCGAAAACAATTCACCGGCACGAGCCATGTCACCCGCAGACTTCATCAATATCGCAAAGTGATACGCTGGCTCTGGTCCGGTGTAGTACTTTATCAAAGCCTCGTACTCTTCAGATGCAGCCGCTACATCACCCAACTCGTGTAAAGATCTGGCATAAAGAAGGTGCGCGTCCTGACTTTTATAGTGAGGATTCTTTTCGATCAAACGATCCAGCAAGACACGACTTTCACTGAAATTACCCGCCTCGAATTCACACTGCGACAGCTTGCGCAGGATATCCGGGTTGTGTTCATTCAATCCCGTCAACGCTCCCCGGTACAGACCGGCAGCTTGCTGAAATTGCTCACGCTCTACATAAATATCTGCAAGATTGCAGGCGTTTTCGACGGTGTCAGAAATTTCAAAATCACGTTTTGCCTCTTCCAGCGTTTTATTCGGATTAAGTACTTTATCCACCGACTGGGCGACTTTTCTGCCACCCTGCCCAGAACTGAGCCCGGGCAGTATTTCCACTACAAAATAGGCCAAAGCACCCACCACCGGCAGTGAAAACAGCACCATGATCCACAACGAACTGCGCCCGGTTTTAATCACATGGGCAATGGCGAGAATTGAAACGAGGGTAGACAGGATAAGAATTGGCACAACGCACCTCAAACAACAGAAAACCTAATTCTGCCATCTGTCAGCACCAAACACGAGCCTGGAGTCTGCGCGGCAGAAGTCTCGTAGCGAGAACGTGCCATGGCGAGGGCCCTTGTCATTATTAAATGACGGTACGATCATTTGAGGCGCATAGTTATTCAATTGCCCCGAAAATGCTCGATAATTACCGTTGCCTTGGGCGCACCGTCAGGGCGCGTTCGCAGTAGCAGAGGTTCTGCAGCGCAGACTCCCGGGGTGTATCAATCTCAATTCGAGCCAGCATTATTCAGCTGAGTTGTGAACCGAATTTGCGACAGACACCCAGTTTATTTGTGTTTCCGGGCAGTAAGACAAAAAAGCCCTGCAGTGCAGGGCTTTTTTGTTTACTACATGGGAAAGTAGACGCTACAGAGCACCGGTCTGCGGCTTCATGTCTGCCGGGTCAATGCCCGCCACCTTCACCGGTTTTTTCATCGCATCGCGACGGAACGGCTCACCCAGCTCCTGATTAAGCACCACTTCAATGAAGGTAGTCACACCGTCAGCCTGCGCCTTACACGCGGCACTCAGGGTGTCGGTTAATTCATCCATGGTTCTAACTACGACGCCTTTTAAACCACAACCATCAGCCACTTTGGCATAACTCAAATGCGGATCAAGCTCGGTGCCTACAAAGTTATCTTCGTACCACAACGTTGTATTACGCTTCTCCGCACCCCACTGATAGTTGCGGAAAATAACCATGGTGATCGCCGGCCACTCTTCGCGGCCAATTGAAGACATCTCACTCATGGAGATTCCAAACGCACCATCACCAGCAAAACCTACCACGGGTGTATCAGGACAGCCTATCTTTGCGCCAATGATTGACGGAAAGCCATAACCACAAGGGCCAAACAGGCCGGGTGCCAGATACTTGCGACCTTTTTCGAAGGTCGGATAGGCGTTTCCTATCGCACAGTTGTTACCAATGTCACTGGAGATAATCGCTTCCTCAGGCATACCCATTTGAATAGCACGCCATGCCATTCTTGGAGACATGCGGTCAGGATCACGGCTACGACTGTCAGCGTTCCAGGTGGTACCCGGATCATCGTCTTCATGATCCATGCTGGACAAGGTCTGCAACCAGCCGGACTTGGTGGTTCGAATCAGGTCTTGTCTTTCCTGGCGTCCTGCTTCCCCTGCAGTTGACGAAAGTTGTGCCAGCAGCGATTGAGCAACCATCTTCGCGTCGCCACAAATGGCGACAGAGACTTTCTTGGTCAGTCCGATACGATCAGAGTTGATATCGACCTGAATAATCTTCGCGTCTTTCGGCCAGTAATCTATACCGTAGCCCGGCAAGGTGGAAAACGGGTTGAGCCGGGTACCAAGTGCCAGTACTACATCGGCCTTTGCGATTAATTCCATGGCAGCCTTACTGCCGTTATACCCCAGTGGTCCGACCGCCATCGGGTGAGAGCCAGGGAAACTATCGTTGTGCTGATATCCACAACATACCGGCGCTGTTAAGCGATCTGCAAGTGCTGCACAGTCATTGATCGCATCACCGATTACTACCCCGGCTCCGGACAAGATGACCGGGAATTTCGCTTCCGATAATAGTGCCGCCGCTTCTGCAATCGCGTTGACACCACCGGCTGGTCGCTCAAGTTCGACAACTTGTGGCATTTCAATGTCGACTACCTGCGTCCAGAAATCACGAGGTACATTTATCTGCGCCGGCGCACTGCCGCGCCATGCTTTTGTAATCACTCGATTCAGGACTTCTGCAATTCTGGTCGGGTCACGGACCTCTTCCTGATAGCAAACCATGTCGGCAAACATCGCCATTTGCTCGACTTCCTGAAAACCACCCTGCCCGATAGTTTTATTGGCGGCCTGTGGCGTTACCAGCAACATTGGCGTGTGGTTCCAGTAAGCTGTCTTGATGGCGGTAACAAAGCCGGTAACACCGGGGCCGTTCTGCGCTATCGCCATACCCATTTTACCGGTTGCACGGGTGTAACCATCGCAGATCAAACCACCGTTGGTCTCGTGCGCGACATCCCAGAAGGTAATTCCGGCTTCCGGAAACAAATCTGAAATCGGCATAAAGGCAGATCCGATAATGCCAAACGCGTGTTCGATTCCATGCCGTTGTAAAACCTTTACAAAGGCCTCTTCAGTGGTCATTTTCATTGATAGTTAGTCCAATTGTTGACAATGCGTATATAGTCTGTTTTGAGCGCGCAAATCACAAGTGCCAGATGACAAGCTGTGTAATGCCAGCGTAGCCGGCTTCACACCGCTGACATATGTCTGTGAATAGACTCACAGGTTGAGATGAAGTTAGAGTTGTTAGCGCTTAAACCTATAGAATTCCTGCGATTTTTCACAAGCAGCAACACTGGCTCGTCGTAAACAGGCTGCCCGGTATTTCACCAAATTTACGCAACAACAGTCCCACCCGAAAGCGACAGGAAAATACGTAGCGGCAACCCGACTCATTAAAAAAGCCATGTGGCGACATGCTGCACCAATCAAACCATTTTTTCCGTATAATCAGCTGTTATCAATCGTGAGGTTTAAACCATTAGATTCCAGATCCTTCATTCGCAACCCGGTCAATGTTTGCCGAATGACTGACGCACGCACCACGCCGCTAATCCAAACTGAAAATATCAGCAAGTCATTTGGCAGTGTCGCTGCAAACAGGGACATAAATTTCAGCGTAAAGCCGTCACAGATCCACGCCCTGCTGGGCGAAAACGGTGCTGGCAAGTCCACTCTGATGAAAATAATCTGCGGCCTGCAACAACCGGACAGCGGCGCGATCTACTGGAAAGGCAAGCCCTGCAACATCACCAACCCCAAGGCTGCCAGAGCGCTGGGCATCGGCATGGTGCATCAGCACTTCGCCCTGTTCGAGGGTCTGTCCGTCGCCGAGAATATCGCCTTCAGCATTGAAGGGGCTATTCAGGGTGTAAAGCTGGAAAAGAAAATTCTGGAAGTCGCTACGCGTTTCGGACTCGATGTCGAACCACGCCGCGCCGTTTTCGAACTGTCAGCGGGTGAACGCCAGCGCATTGAAATATTGCGTGCGTTGCTGCTGACTCCCGAACTGCTTATTCTCGATGAGCCTACCTCGGTACTGACACCACAAGAAGCACAGCAACTTTTCGGCACACTGCGAAAACTGGCCGATGAAGGACACGGCATTATATTTATCAGTCACAAACTCAAAGAAGTCAGCGCGCTGTGCGACGCCGCAACCATACTACGGGCCGGCCAGGTAGTTGGCAGTTGCGACCCCCGTACCAGCAGCGCTGAATCAATTGCCGAACAAATGCTTGGCAGTCGCGACATCACAACCTCACGCCAGTCACGTGATATCGGACCGACAAGACTCGCCGTACGGAAACTCAGCGTGCAGGCCGACGAACAAAAACTGCACATCGAAAATCTGCAACTACGCGGCGGCGAAATTTTCGGCGTTGCCGGTGTCGCGGGCAACGGTCAGGAATTATTATTTGCAACACTCAGTGGCGAGACCCTCTGCAGACAACACAGCGCCATAACGATAGACAATGTTCCAGTCGGCCGCCTCGGTCCCAACAAACGCCGCGCGCACAATGCCATGTTTGTCCCTGAAGAACGGCTGGGTCACGCCGCGGTACCGTACATGGATCTGATAGACAATACACTGCTTACTAATCTATCAAACCCAGAAGCCACCAGACACGGACTGGTTAAAAAGCGCTACCTGACAGACATCGCAAAAAAGGTATGCGATCAATTCGATGTTCGCCACGCGGGCCTTAACAGGGCGGCCAGAAACCTGTCAGGTGGCAACCTGCAAAAGTTTGTCGTCGGGCGGGAGATTATCAAACAACCCGCGGTACTGATTATTGACCAGCCCACATGGGGGGTCGATGCGCTGTCAGCAGTTAGAATTCGTCAGGCACTGATGGCTCTGGCAGCCAACGGCTCGGCAATAATGATCGTCAGTCAGGACCTTGACGAGCTACTGGAAATTTCAGACCGACTGGCTGTGTTACATCACGGCACCCTGGGTTCAGCCCGCGCTATTAATGAATGGACAATAGAGGCTCTGGGGCTGGCAATGACCGGTAGCCATACAGAGCCCGCACACTGACATGTTCACACTCGAACCCAGACCTGACATCACCCTGTGGACAAGCCTGCGCTCAAGTGCAATTGCACTGGCGATCACAGCTTGCATATCTTTGTTGGTGCTACTCGTCATGAGCGACAGACCCGCCGACGCGATCTGGCAAATGTTGACCTTCCCCTGGCAGGGACGACGAATAGAAGTTCAGTTCGGACTGGTATTTCAACAAACTGCCTATTTGTCAGTGATTGCCATCGGCCTGGCCGTCGGCTTTAAAGCCAATGTCTGGAACATAGGTGCTGAAGGTCAGTTCGCACTGGGCTCAATAGCCGCCTACGCCGGCTATTTAGCACTTGGCAGCCCGGATGGATTGTGGGCACTGCCGTTTATATTGCTGGCAGGTGTGATCGGCGGATGTCTCTGGGCACTTATTCCTGCCGCATTGCGTATCACCTGCAATACCAATGAGCTATTAACCTCTTTGATGATGGTCTACATCGGCAGCCACATACTGACCTATCTGTGTATCGGACCATGGAAAGGCGACCCGAAAGCCGGCCAGGCAGAGACTTACCCGATGGCTGATAGCATTCGACCCGAAGCCTTTATTTCAGGCACTGAATTACATAGCGGCCTGCTAATACTATTTGCAGCCTTCACGCTATTGGCGATCATTTTACTGTTCACTCTGCTGGGTTATCGTTTACGTGTCGCACAACACACCCCTCGCGCTGAACGCTTCGCAGGGTTTTCACCAGACAATACCGTATGGCTTTCGTTCTTAATTTCCGGTGCCATGGCCGGACTGGCCGGCGCTGTGTACCTCACTGCAGAAACCGGTAAATTGATACAGGCAGAAAACTACCTCGAAAACTTCGGCTTTGCAGCCATCGTCATCGCCTTTCTTGGCCGACTCCATCCTATCGGCATTCTTCTCGCCGCGTTCATGATCTCCTACGTGAACGTAGGGGCCTCTTATATACAGGCATCACTTGGTGTCGATGACTCAGTCGCAGACCTCATAGAAGTCACCGCACTTTTCGCTTTCTTAAGCACCGCAATGCTTGATCAATACCGCATAAAATTAACCAGCTCACCGGCCGTAAAAAAACAGGCAACCTCATGAGCCCAGACACACTGGCATTTTTATTAAAGCTGCTCACGGCTGCTGTCTTACTCGCCACACCATTGTTGCTCGCAGCCCTTGGTGAGCTTGTCGTTGAGAAGTCCGGGGTATTAAATCTGGGAGTCGAGGGCATGATGCTGATCGGTGCGCTGTTCGGATATATTGCCGCCTACAATATGCAAAGTATCACCTGCCTCGAAGAACTAATTCCCGGCTTCTGCCAGAAAGAGGAACGCATTTTCACCTTTGCAGACTACCTGGTGGCACTGCTGGCCGCCGCCGCTGCCGGTGCAATGCTCGCCGCCGTGTTCGGCTTTCTCACCCAGGGTCTTAGAGCAAACCATGTTGCCGTCGGGCTGGGCCTGAGCATCCTCGGTGCCGGCCTAAGTAACTCCCTGGGCAGTAATTTTCTGGGCGTAAACTACACCTCAGTACAAGTCGCCGATCACCCGCAGATACTGGGCCAGGATCTACTCGTATGGCTGTCACTAATTGCGGTGCCAGCCATCTGGTACGTGCTGCAGCGAACACGCACAGGACTGGTTATCCGCGCAGTAGGCGAAAACCATGACAGCGCTTATGCGCTGGGTTATAACGTTCCAAAGATACGTTTTTACTGCATACTGTTCGGTGGCGCGATGGCAGGCCTTGCCGGCGCATTCATCGTACTGGTGCACGTAGACTGGAAAGAAGGCGTCACCGTTGGTAAAGGCTGGCTGGCGCTGGCGCTTATACTGTTCGGCACATGGAAACCGCTGAGAGTCTTGTGTGGTGCCTACATCTTCGGACTGCTTTGGGCCTCAGAACTGCGCTTCGACAACTTATTCCCTGACTGGCAACTTGAATGGAAAACGCTGCTGACCACCGCACCGTATGTTTTTACGATACTTGTACTGGTCATTATTTCGCGCAGCCCGGGCACAATACGCCAAAGCGCACCCGCTTCCCTTGGTAAACTATTTAATCCACCGTCCTGACCGCACCGGACACAACAGAGAAAACGCGCAACATGAAAAAACTACTACTCGCTACCGCCGCTACCCTGCTACTGGGTGGAGCCGCACACGCCGATAAAACCAAAGTCGGATTCATCTATGTAGGTCCAGTAGGGGATCTGGGCTGGACTTATCGTCACGACATCGGTCGCCTGGCGATCGAAAAAGAATTCGGCGACAAGGTAGAAACCACCTTTATCGAAAACGTACCAGAAGGTGCAGAGGCCGTAAAACAAATCACGCAACTGGCAGAGACCGGTCACGACCTTATCTTCACGACTTCTTTCGGATTTATGGACGCCACAAACGAAGTGGCCAAACAGTACCCGGATGTTAAATTCGAACACGCTACTGGATTCAAACGCGAGTCAGACAACGTATCAACGTTTTCCGCACGCTTCTATGAGGGTCGAGTAGTACAGGGACTACTCGCAGCAAAAATGACCAAGACCAACAAGATTGGTTACATTGCCTCTTTCCCTATCCCGGAAGTGGTTCGCGGCATCAACGCGTTTCAAATGGAACTGGCAAAGCACAACCCGGACGCAAAAGTAGATGTAAAATGGGTTTTCACCTGGTTCGACCCGGCCAAAGAAGCAGAAGCCGCACAAGCTTTTATCGACGCAGGTGCTGACATCATTGTTCAACACACCGATAGCCCCGCGGCCATGACAATTGCAGAAAAACACCCCGGTGTGTATGCATTTGGTCAGGCATCCAACATGTCGCGCTTTGGTGAAACCAGTCACCTTGTATCTATTGTCGATAACTGGGACAGCTACTACATAGACCGCGTGGCCGCAGTACTGGATGGCACCTGGGCACAAACAGATACCTGGTGGGGACTCTCGAAAGACGGTGCTGGCAACGGCGTTGGAATGGTTGAACTTGCCTCTTACGGTAACCTACCTGAAGATCTGGTAGCAGAAGCCAAAGCACTGCAGGAAAGCCTGCGTTCAGGCGAGAGACATTCCTTTCCATGCCCTGTCTATAAGCAGGACGATACCCTGGCGGAAGATTGTGCCGGTGATGGAAAGCACCTGACAGATTTTCCTACGCTTGTTTCTATGGATTGGTATGTTAAAGGGATTGAGGGGTCATTGCCGAAGTAATGGGTTGAGATATTTTGCAGTTAGAAGGCGCTACTTGTAGCGCCTTTTTTTTGCTATTTGTTTTGTAGAGTGGCCGCTTTGTTTGGGATAACAGCGCTGTAGCGCTTTGCGGAAAAATGTACCAGGCACATCATGTCGTCGCAACCGGGTCATGATTTTTCATGATATGTCGCCAGGTCAGCTTAGCTTTAAAAGGGCAACATCTAAAGGGTCGCTATTGTTCGACTAAGATTGGCTCTGGCACTGTTTTCATATAGATCATAAAATTGTTCGGTATTGTAGATTCGATCTCTGGTTAAAAACATATTGAGAATTTCTTTTCGTTTTTTCTTGTACAGCGGCTTTGGTACTAAGCGGTACTCTTTTCGTATATTCACCTCGAATTGATCGTAAATTTCTTCTTCAGCACCGAGAATACAAAGATCTATATCTACAATTAGCTCTTCATCTGCTGTCACCAATTTGCTGCCATGCAGTGTAGCCATTATTAATCCGTGAATTGTGTCGATCCCTTTCCCGTTGTATCCGGCCTTGCTTAAAAAGTCCTGTGCCCAGTCGGCACTATCATGTTCATTGGTTTTTGAAAACGGTTTGTATATCGCATCATGAAACCAGATGGCTATCTCTATCTCACAGGGATTGGCTGCCAGTTCCCCTGCAGCATCAAGATTTCCGAGCATCGCGTCAATATGGCTCACCGTGTGGTAGTGTCGATGCTTTTCAGAATACGCAGCAAGCAGTGAGTGAAAACAACTTGAAGACTGCGCAAGACCTGCGGCTGTCATTAATCTATTCCATCTCTCTTCGTTCATTTCTCACACCCTGTATGTGTATTCCGGCTGGTCACAGGAGTATTCCTTCGTTGACGGGCAGACCACGACTTGGCTTTAAATCGACTTAAGCTCCTCTCTAAGCGCATTGGATAAATCATCCCGATCAACCCCTAACACCTTTAATGCCCGGGCTGTTACACCAAATTCCTGGCTGGCAACTACAGCAATAACGTGCGCACCCGACAATGGTCGATCTTTGTCCTGCTCCTTTAGTGCGTGCAGTGATTTCATCAACTCTACACCGGACGGTTGTGAACTTTTAAAGATCTTTTCAGATTGAAATGGCTCTGGATCAATCTCCACAACTTGCGGGTCTATACCTACGGATGTCAACGCTATACGGTATTGCTCCTTTATCGCCTCGCGAAATTTATCCGAATCTATGCCGAATTTTTGAAATACTCTACTGGCACTGCCATCCGGCAAATTCAATGCTGAAAGTACAAAATGTTCAGCCCCGGGCTTCTCCTCACCAAAACTATTCGCATGCTTATCAGCACCTGTTATCAGCTTACTGATAGTTTTCATATCCCGTAAACGAAGCCGGACTCTTTTGAACATCTGTATCCCCTAGCCTTTTGAACTCTTGATCAAGGCCGCGTGACGTTTATGCGCTGCCTGTTTGCTTACACCCAATGCCTCCGCCACCTCTGACCAGCTCCATCCCTGCCCTATTGCAGCTTTAACTGCTTTTCTTTCCAGCTGGTCTGCCATGTGACGCAGCGCAACAACGGCTGCAAGCGCCTCTTCAGGTTTGTCCGCAGATGGAAGTGATTTCTTATCAGGCATGCGTCAACCATAGTTGACGACAATAGTTCTGTCAACTTTAGTTGACGACAGAAGCAGGGCAAAGAAATTTATTTCAATTGAAAGATGAGTAACCACTAAGGAAGAATTTTCTAAAGTTCAGATCGTTCAAAGGAAGCACAAATAACCAACAGCTTAATAACATCAACATCAAAACAAATAACTGCAATCACTGCCGAGAAATGAGGTAAGGTTTATTGCAACATTTTTCCCGACATCTTAGAGTCGAATGCTCATTTCGCCACGTTTTACCGGAGTACCCTGCATGGCAAAAACAAATCTGTTTATAGGGCTATTGTTAACTACCGGGGCACTGCTCATCAGCCCTATGTCTGCCAATGCGGCACTACCCACCTGCAATTCCGCAGCGTCCGACCCCGATGCTGATGGTTTCGGCTGGGAAAACAATCAAAGCTGCGTAGTAGCAACAAACACTCGCTCAACCGGCAGCAAGCCAGCTTGTAAAAGTTCAACTTCGGACCCTGATGGCGATGGATTCGGATGGGAAAACAACCAAAGTTGCATCGTATCCGGTAACTCAACTGCTACCAGCGGAAAACCAACCTGCATTAGCAAAGCATCAGACCCTGATGGTGACGGTTTTGGATGGGAAAACAGTCAAAGCTGTGTTGTTGGCACAGAAACAGCGGTTGAGCAAAACAGTTCACTCTATCCATATAACATTAACAGCCCTTATTCGGCCATGATAAAAAGGTGCGTACTGGTTACCCGGCCCAATGACTCTTGCCTGATGAACGAGATCCCATTCCTTGGCATGGTCAGCGTGACTCCCTCTGTTGATCAAATCATGGATCGAGTCGTCGTGAGTCAGGACTGGATGGGGGAACGCTTTAGGCAAATCCTGTCACTGGCTCCGTCATCACTACTTGTTATGTTTCGCTACACCAGCGCAATCGTAATCGCCGGTGAAACTGAACGCTCCTACTATTGGCCTGTAAATGCTGCTATCTGGGTGGACCCGGACTACCTTTGGTTAACTAAAGCAGAGAAGGATACAATAGCCCTTGAACGACAGGGAAAAATTGATCCGAACACGGGTCTGGACTTCAACGCTGTAACTCTGTATTCAGCATCGGGTAGCAGCACTGACTTCTCACTCTCTGCCCAGTCAAATTATTTCAACAACCGTTCATTCAATGAGGTTTTTTTCGCAAGCAATCAGGTGTTGTACCATGAACTGGCACACGCTGCAGACTTCGCACCACTACCATCATTTGCAAACATGAACTACGCTGCCAGCATCTTTGATGCTATCTATACGATATATGGCGATCGTCCGTCCTACGAAATCCAGACAATTTACCCCAACACCTCAAGTACGCTGAACAAAATTGCACTCGCATTTGATCCGGACCGAAACACTGTGATCACAGACAATTCAATTGACGTTTTACAAGTTGCAAATCTATTTTGGAGATCAGGCGCAATCAGCATGTACAGCCACACAACTATTGAAGAAGATTTCGCCAACCTTGTTGCCTCTACAATGCTGAAATACGAATATAATTTTGATACAAACGTAAGCTTCTATACCAACCCGGACAGCGCTATTCCAAATTGCTCAGACTTCATTTTAAAATGGGGAGTACGCAACAGATTGGCCAACCCTGTAGTTGCACAACGTGCCAAATGGGCGGTTAGCCAGGTTTTTGGTCCAAGTGCCGAATTAGATGACTTCTTTGCAAACAGACTGGGCGAGGAATCTTTCGAACAAGCCGGTCGAAACTATTGTAATAACTAGGAGCCTGCGCGGCAGAAGTCTGCGTAGCGAAAACGTGCCATGGCGAGGGCCCGTGTGTTTAATAAATGATGGTAAGATCATTTGACGCGCATAGTTTTTCAATTGCCCCGAAATTGATCGATAATTACCATTGCCTGGGCGACTGTCAGAGCGCGTTCACAGTAGCAGAGGTTCTGCAGCGCAGGCTCCTGGCCCGCGTTATTCACAAGGCGACCAGCGATTTTAGCTTTTGAGTGGCGCAACGCTTAGATCGAATAGATCAGGTCATAGAGTATTGTCCGATCCTGGGGCAAACGGTAGAAGGTAACGGATAGAACATATCCGACTCCTCTAGCCTGAATAATTCATGAACTTAAAG
>CAKZVB010000041.1 GCA_937922015.1 uncultured Granulosicoccaceae bacterium | reverse complement strand
CCGGTTAATATCATCCATACAACCCTACCAGTCGGAAGGTGAATTAAGTAGAAAAAGGGTGGTGCAGGACTTTATTCGGTGAATTTCAATAGTATTCCTTCAGCAAAAGACATAAATAAAAAAACAATATAAACAACAAGTTATAACTTTCGATCACATCAACTGAAACTTACTATTGAAAACACTATCATACCTACCATATGATAGTTAGATGGAAACTAAAACAGCTTTGTTGAATGCGGCCGAGCGCGCTTCGCGCACCCACGGATACGATGGATTCAGCTACGCGGATCTTGCCCGGGAAGTTGGCATTCGAAAAGCCAGTATTCACCACCACTTCCCGGGCAAGGCTGATTTAGCTCTGGCATTGATAAACAGGTATCGAGGCAATTTTGAACAAGCGTTGGTCGACATTTCCGCTAAGCAAAATCTTGGCGGCGCGAAACTGCAAGCCTACCTGGACGCCTATCGGGCAGGCATGTCTGGCGGCAAGACAATGTGTCTTGCCGTCGCTTTTAGCATTGGGCGAGAGAGCCTGCCAGAAGCGGTAGTCAAAGAGTTACATACGTTTCACCAGAGCGGCATTGCATGGCTTTCAGAGCTGTTCGAGCTCGGAAAACAGGACAACTCAATCACCGGAGTCAGCAACCCCGAGTTCGAGGCGGCGGCTTGTCTGGCACTTGTCGAAGGTGCGCAGTTACAGGCACGGGCCGCTGATGATCTGGCACGATTTGATATCGCTGTCAGCGCCTTACAACAACGCATAAATTTATAAACAGTTCGATGTTCATTCACATACCAGGAGAGGCAATACTCATGACCACACAAAACAACCAGGCATACAGCCAGGTAAATGTTAGCTGCAGCAACTGTGGCAACACCTTTGAGACAGGCTCTACCCACAATGGAGACATTCGGGTTGAAGTATGTTCTAACTGCCATCCTGCCTACACTGGTGAGCAACGCACACTGACCAATAGCGGACAAATAGACAAATTCAAGCGACGTTATACAAAAAGTTAGCAATAACCATTGAACGAAAAAGAGCATAGATACTTGAATAGAAAAGAGGCACTCGCCGGCGTCCTGGTTGCGGACGCCGCCGCGATGGGTTTGCACTGGCTATACGATCAGGAACAAATACAATCGGTCGAGAATACAGGAGACATCTTGTTCAGACAGCCAGACGCTGCCGTCTACAAAGACAAGCGCGGACATTTTGCACACGCCAGCAGACGCACCGGCGAGCTGTCTCACTATGGAGAATCTGCACGTATTGTCGGACAGCTAGCGGCCGATGGGTCCTACACAACAGAAGCGCATCGAAAGGTATTTCTTGAAACGTTTGGCCCGTGTGGAAGTTACGTTGGCTACGCCGACCGTCCCACCAAGGCACTTGTCGCGAAAATATTAACTGAAGGCGATGAACTCACTGATCCGTCTGGCATGGACGACAACCAAATGCCAGCGTTCTGCTCTCTGGCAGGTTTATTCGCCGCCGGCATAGCAGCCGATATGGTCAACCCGGCTGTCGAGGTGATCTCGGTAAACGCTGATGTGGTGATCGGCGCTAATGCCGTGTATCGCTGTATGCAACTGCTAGCAGACGGCGTCACTCTGCCAGAATCACTGCAAAGCACTGCGGACTCCACAGATGGCGCGTTAGGCAAGTTGTTACAGGATGCGCTTAACATAGAAACCTATCAGCCTCTGGAAGCCGCCAACAAGTTTGGCCTGGCCTGTTACGTGGAGTACGCACTGCCTGTCTCGTGGCATTTACTTAAGCATGCAACAGATTTCGAATCGACCATTCGCGACAACATTAGATGCGGTGGTGATACGTGTGGCAGAGCGATGGTGCTGGGTGCGCTGGCAGGGCTTGCGTTCGGCGTACCAGAGGCGATGATATCCAGAATGTCCGATGGACGAGTACCAATTAACTACTGATGCCAACGCAGGTGACTTACTATGTTTTAAGTCAGAGTCGGTCTTTAAACGATGACACTTATGACGTTAAGGATCAACGATTAACAAAAGTTAGAGGGTCATTCATTACGTTAAAAACGCGCAGCGATTGCTTTTGATCTACCCGCCTTTAAATACTTTGAATTTTATTGTGGGAGTGGGGCGCAGCGCCATGGTTTGCACGTCTAAACAGCTGTAAGAGCAGATATCTCTAAATAGCACTCAAAGCAGAATGTTAGAGCGCGCCCCTGAACAGCGCAGCGTTAAAAAATAAAACTCATGTTGATTGTATCAACGTAGCCTCAACCACAAATCGCAAAGGCCCACCCGCTGTAAGTGTATTAAACGGATAACAGGTGATCAAAGCCAGGTATGGCTGGTCGTTATTTACAGGAAGTGCATCTACCCGCGTGTCGGCAATTCCGATATGGGTAACCCTATAGGTGTGCCATTGTCGATCAGTGCTTTGCAATTTTATGTTGTCTCCTTTCACGATGTGTTTCAGATCTTTGAAATGGGTGTCGCGGTGTGCGCCGATCATGGTCAGGCCATTGTCGCCTATGTCACTTGATCCTTCGGCGAGGCCCGGGCCGAATGCGAGGGTGGTGCCACTGGCTCCGTTGAGTACCCAGGTGTCCATATTCAGTCTGTCGATCTGCAGGCGTGCTACCGGATGCATATCTGCCCAGGGCCAGGGTTTATAGTGGTTGATTGTGGCGACGGTGTTGTTTTGCGGGCTTGTGTGAGTTGTTGATTTTGTCCATGCACGGGTGATCAGGAATTGGGCCAGTTCGGCTTTGGCCAGCATGTAGGCGGCGTCTGTAGCCGGTACTGCAGCTGCACAGACTAATGCCAGAAATATTGCTTTACGAGCCCGGCTGGTCAATTGAATACGTTTAGTCATCGATACGTACCTGCTGCAGGGTGGCCAGGCTGAACAGCACTGCCAGCAACGAAAACACCATCGCCATTGCGATGCGCATAGTTATTCCAAGGCTGCCTTGCGGGAATGGCATGGTATTGCCGGACGGCATTGCCGATGGCACGGCGGCGGATGCCAGTGGCGTGGCCAGTGGGTCTCGTTCGACTATATCTTCAACAGCGACAAGACTTGTGTATTTACTTACCAGACCATAGTCCAGTGCAGTGGATGTGATTTCGTTTTTTATGTATCCGGGGTCGGCGTTGAATAGCAGACTGTCTTCCAGGGATTCTATTTTTCGCCGTGCCCATAGTTTGTATAGCTGGCTGTCTGCTTGTTCGGTATCGGCGGATGGCGTGCCAAGCGACAAGTGCCTTTTCCATTGTTGACCGCTGTGTGAGCCGCTGATGATCAGTTCTCCACTGGCTACTTTATTGTTCCAACGCGCATCGGCCAGCACCGGTTCACCGGCATAGAGGTCTGGAATGGTGGAGGGGTAGAGTTCGGGTTGGCCGACGCCTTGCCAGTTCAGGGCAATATTGGTGAGAACCGGGCGCTCCAGTTTGTTAAAGAGTTCAAGCATTTTTTCACTGACCTCGGTGTCTCGTGCAATGGAGGTATAACTTCCCCGACCCAGTTCGGCAGCTTTGCGCATAAACCAGGTGTTGGGTGCAGAGCCAATAGCAATAGTAAATAATCGGCTGTCTTTCAGATCGCGTTCTATGTGTTGAAAAATTTCTTCTTCATTGCCTACGCTGCCATCGGTGATAAAAATAACCTGCCGCAGTCGATTTGCATCCGGCGTCTGTGTGGCAAGTGCAGTATCTATAGCCTCACCGATCTCTGTGCCACCATCAGCATAGAGCGCTGATACCCAGCTTATCGCGTGCTGGCGATTCTCCGGCGTTGCTGCCACCGCTGTTGGATATAGTGTGTGTGTGTCATTGTCGAACTCAATGACGTTAAAAGTATCCTGGTCGCTTAGTCTGTCGATTCCCATGCGCAGTGCGCTGCGTGCTTGTTTGATTGAATTGCCCTGCATAGAGCCCGAGGTATCGATGACAAAGATGACTTCGCGCAGACTTGTCTGGTGTTCAAACAAATCCTGAGGTGGTATTAGCATAATAGAGGCGTAGGAATCAGAACCCGAGTCGCTGTGTCTGTCTTGCCGGAAGATAGCGGCGTGCGGACTTTGCCCGGCAATGGGGTGCCAGCTCAGCTGAAAGTCTCTGTCCATAGGTATTCTGGTGTTGGCCAGTTGTACCTGCCAGCTGTCGCCGTTTTGTACGGTAGTAATCTCATGTGAGCCGCTAACAACTGACTCCAGAGGCAGGCCCGGGTCAATATTAATTGTAATTGTTGTCTCCGCTGCCAACTCCGTGGCGACCATTGGCGGGGTAATTTCATCGCCTGCAGTGATCCTGTTTTCGATGGCTTGCCCCCAGCCGTTGTCAGTGCTGCGGTAGGACTGATCTGTGTCAGCCTTGATCGTGGTTTTTAAACGGTGGCCGGGCATATAGCGTGGCGTAATAGTGAGTGGAAAATTCAAACTGAAAGAGCCGTCCAGGTAACGAACCTGTGATTGAAAGGCAATGGTGATTTCGATTTTCTCACCGGGTGGGATGTTGGCGACACGGCTGGTAAACAGGTTGGCTCTTTGCTGTTCCAGCAGGCTGGCTTTCCTGCCAGTGTTTTTTGCTCTATCGTAGGTTTTCCTGGCCTGTTCACGTGTTTGAATCCTGCCGTTTATGGTTCGTTCTCCAATGGTCATCGTCAGACTGTCGACGCTGGCGTTGTCTGGCAGGGGAAAGACATAAACCGCTTCCAGCCACTGGTCACTGTCGTTACTAAACGATTGATTCAGTTGCGTGCGAGCCAGCATACCAGCCACGGTAATGTTCACGCGGGTGTCCAGTAGCTTCGCCGATTTAAAAAGGCTGTCGTTGGCACTTTTCATCAGCAGGGTGCCGCTTTGTGTAGAATTGATGATGTCTCTATTGGCGTGAGCATTGGCGAACGCGCTGTGGTGTGCGAACAGGCACATCACCATCAGGCAAATGGCGGCGGCGGAGGCAAAGTGGTTTTTCATGAGCGATAGTCCGGTGAAGGGGATATCGCTATTAAAGTCTCTTAACGTGGCAGGCTCATGGTAATGGTCTGATAAAACAGGCTGAATTATGATGAATTCTGATGGTCAAACACCACAGTCGTATATTTCTCAGGTAACTGGCAGGCCAGACAAGCTCTCTCACACTCCACGCGCTATTTGATCCACTCATCAGGATGTGGTTGTCAGGTATTTTTGTGGCGACCTGAATCAACTCAATATGAACACGGGCACAAGCATCTTGATTCCACCGCACACTAGTTTTACCTCGCATCGGTCTTCGCTATTTTCCATGGTATTGCTGCTTTGCCCGGTGCTGGTGGCCGTGCCGGCGATGGCACAGCAACACCAGCAGGCAGCGGCCCAAACCGCTGTGGAGGGCACCACTGTCTTTAAGACTGAAGCTAAGCCGCAGTGGGAGTTTGGACTGGCCGCAGCCGGTCTGAGTGTGCCTGCCTATCCGGCATCTGCGGTTTCCAGTGAACGTCGATTCCTGCTGCCCTGGTTTATTTACCGTGGCGACAAAGTGCGTTTGCAGGATGGGGGTCTGAAGCTTATCGCACTGCAGAATCAACGTGTCACTGTTGATGTGTCTATTAGCGGTTCTCTAAATGCTGATTCTGAAGACACACCGCTCAGACAGGGTATGCCTGACCTTGACTATCTGTTCGAGCTCGGCCCCAAGATCGATGTTCGCCTGTGGGAGAGTGAGTCTGAACAAAGCAGTGATGGCGTGAAGAGGTTCGGGCGGATTAACTGGTCTACGGCGCTCCGATTAGCCGTCTCTACTGATTTAAAATCTATTCGATCGCGTGGCCCTGTTCTGGGAACAGAATTGCAATACCGGCGAGACGGATTATTCGGCGCGCGTTCATTTGTATCGGCTTCAGCCAGTGCCTATTGGGTGGGTGAACAGCTAATGGATTATTTCTACCAGGTTGATCCGGCTTTTGCTACTGATCAGCGCGCAGCCTATGATGCGAAAGCCGGTTACACGGGGTCCGGGTTGTCGTTGGGTATCGGGCATCAATTCAATAAAGATGTCAGTGGCTTTTTAGGCGTTAGACTGTCGTTGCACGACGGGGCTAAAAACAGTAATAGTCCATTGTTTGAGGAAAACACCAATACAGGAATCTATGGTGGTGTTAGCTGGACGATTAAGAAAAGCAGCAAAACCATTAACGTGATGGCTGCTAACTGATATACCTTTTTAGTGTCGTGAATTCACAACTGGAAAGCGCTATCACAGTGCTAATCTTCACCCTGAATATCTCCTGAGTATTAAGCCTGTTGCCAGCATTTTCTTCGCTTTTTCAGGTGCACGTTGCCACCTTTTTTTTCGGCCTTGCCGGGATCTTTGTTCTGTCGACCGGTCTTGATCCTGTGCTTATTACCTTTGGTCGCACCCTGTTTGCGACCATCGCTCTATTGCTTTTCTGGAAATTTCTTACGCAAAGAAATACGTCGCTACTAAGCTCTGGTGTAGACGTGACCGTTTTATTCAGCGGGCTGCTGTTGTGTCTGCACTGGATCTGCTTTTTCACCTCGATTAAGGTATCCACGGTGGCTGTCGGGTTAATTATGTTCTCAACCTGCCAGATATTTATCGCGTTGCTGGAGCCCTTGCTGTTTCGTGAGCGGTTTGATTTAGGGTCGCTTGTACCCGCGATCATTGTCGTGCTCGGCATAGTAATAATGACCGGTGTGTACGCAGGTGAAATTCGTTTCGGTGCCGGTGTGTTGTGGGGGCTGGTGAGTGCATTGACGTTTGCTTTTCTGCAGTTGCTGAATCGCAAGCTGACCGCCACCCATAGTGCGACGTCATTGGCGCTGGTTCAAAATGCCGTCGCCTGTTGTTTGATTTTACCGTTTGTTTTTGGCAATCTGCCGGAAATTTCCGGGGGGCAGTGGCTGCAATTGATTTTTCTGGGTACCGTTTGTACAGCACTGGCGCAAACCTTGTTCATAAACTCGATGCGTGAGCTGAACGCGGCAGTGGCAAGCCTTATCGCGGCCGGACTGGAGCCGGTTTACGGTGTGGTGCTAGCCGCGGCGTTATATTATCAATACCCTGACGTAAATGTGCTTGTCGGTGGCGCTCTGGTGCTGGTGACAGTGCTATATGTGAGTGTAAAAGTGAGTAGACTGAGCGTCTGATTTCAGTCTGTTGAATACTGCATTTATGGAAAATATACGATGACAATTGTCTACGGAGATATGCAGTCCGGAAACTGCTACAAGATTGCTCTGCTGTTTGCGCAGCTTGATATCGCACATGAGTGGCGTGAAATTCTGGTCACGCAGGGCGAGACCAGAACTGAGCAGTTTTTATCGATGAATCCGGCCGGGCAGATCCCTGCAGTGATTCTGGACGACGGTACAGTGCTCACGCAGTCAAACGCTGTTTTGCATTATTTCGCGGCTGGCACTGACCTTGTTCCCACCGAAAAATTATTGCACACGCGAGTGCTTGAGTGGCAATTTTTTGAGCAATACAATCACGAGCCGACTATCGCGGTGCGCCGGTTTATAAAAAAATTCCTCAACCTGCCGGCCGATCGGCTGGTGGAATACAACGCAAAAGAAGAGGGCAGTTACCGTGCACTGGGCGTGATGGAAAAGCGACTTTCTGAACACGACTTTCTGGTCGGTGAAAGCTACTCAATAGCAGACATCAGCTTGTATGCCTATACGCATGTTGCAGATGAGGCGGGCATTGATCTTGATCGATTTCCCGGTATTGTGCGCTGGCTCGGCACTGTAAAAAACCAGGTTGGCTATATCGGTATGACAGGCTAGTTTAAGCGGGAAATATTTCTGGAAAATAGTTCTTTTGTATCTCTGCAGGCATAGTGGATTAATTAACAGAGTTTTCGGTAGATCATGACAGCTATAAACTCAAGGCCGGACAGTCAAAGCGTAGTTGAAACCATTGTAGAAAATTGTCTGGGCAAAAACAGGGCGTTGCCGTCGGACTGTTATATAGATGAAGGCTATCTGCAACTTGAAGAGCAACTCATTTTTCGCGACAGCTGGATGTGTCTTGGTCGGGCAGATGAAATACCTGCTGTGGGAGATTATTTCACCAGTAGTTTGCTGAGTGAGCCGTTGGTGGTGGTGAGGTCTGATCCGTCAACAGTGTCCGTGTATGCCAATGTCTGTCAGCACCGGGCCATGCAGGTGGCTAACGGTGCGGGCAACACCCGTCAATTTGTTTGTCCCTACCACGCCTGGACCTATGCGCTGGATGGTAAGCTTCGCAGCGCGCCGCTTATGGAAGACAAGGCGTCACTTAAAGGTTGCCGGTTGCCGGTGATTCGGTCTGAGTGCTGGGGCGGGTTTATTTTTGCCACCCTCAATGAGGCGGCTGAAAGTCTTGAGAGTCAGCTTAGCGAATTGCAGGAGGCTATCGAGCACTACCAGATGGAGGGCATGCATCATATCAGTTGTTTCCATGAAACGTGGGACTGCAACTGGAAGTCTCTGATTGAGAATTTTATGGACGGGTATCATCTGTCTGTGGTGCATCCGCAGACGCTGCGACCGCTGACCCCGACCAATCTTTGCCAGACAATGTCCAGTAATGGTGCCTACACGGGCTATATCGCTAATTATGCGTTGGCAGCACCGGAGCGCCTGAATCACTCTGCACTGTTGACTGCAGATGAGAGACGTCAGTCCCGGTTGTTCTGCATTTATCCCTCTGTGGTGGTTTCTGTCTCACCGGATACGCTGGTCTATCTGTCGATGCAACCGGACGGTGTAGACAAGGTATCAGTCAAATGGGGCTTGTCGAGCTTTGAAAAAGACCTCGACGAAGAGCAAAAGGATCAGCGAATAAAGAAATGGCAGGAGATAAACCGCGAGGACCACAACATTCTCAAGTGCTTACAGCGAGGCTTGAGATCTTCCTTTTATCAGGGCGGGCAGCTAGCGCCGGCAGATCTTGAGGGCTCAGTAAAAAACTTCCACGATTATTTGATACGCAAACTGGCGCAGGGACTTGCTGCCGTCGAGGGTGTCGGATAGGTCCGGAGCGTCGTTATTGGTTTCAGCGCTTCAGTGACCGGCTTTGGTGTTCCGACACTGCAAAATACTGGTAAAGTATGCCCCTCTAATTTTTAATCGCGGATAAACGATGGCTGACCTGAATTCCCTAAGAGCACAGTATGAGAAATACAAAAGTGCGGGGGCGTCTTTAAATATGGAGCGGGGGCAGCCTGCTGATGCTAATTTTGATTTAAGTTTACCGATTCTGTCTGAGGTTGATGCGTCTAACTATATGACAGATAACGGAGTTGATATTCGTAACTACCCCGGTGGCGTGCTGGGGTTGAAAGAGGCGCGCGAAATCTTCTGCGAACAACTCTCTGTAGCACCGGATGAAGTCATCATCAGTAATAACTCAAGTCTGGATCTGATGGGGCGTATGTTTTCCTGGGCACTGCTCAAAGGCGTGCTCGGCAGTGCGCAGGGCTGGGTTAATCAGTCGCCAAAGCTGATCGTCACAGTGCCGGGCTATGACCGTCATTTTACACTGGCGAAAGCGCTGGGATTCGAATTGCTTAGTGTGCCAATGACAGCCAATGGCCCCGATATGGATGCAGTTGAGGCATTGGTCAGCAACGATACGTCGGTAAAAGGCATCTATTTTGTGCCCACTTACAGCAACCCTACCGGTGACAGTCTGTCAGCCGATACCGCCCGGCGATTGGTCAGTATACCGACGGCGGCAAGTGACTTTACGATTTTCGCAGACGATGCCTACTCTGTACACCATCTGGTCGATAATCCGGAGCCTGCAGCAAACCTGTTGCAGTTAGCGAAGGATGCCGGAACTGAAAACAGGGTGCTGCTGTTCGGGTCAACGTCAAAGGTGACGTTTGCCAGTGGCGGGCTTGGGCTGGCAGGGATGTGTGAGGCTAATATAAATTTTTGGTCGTCGGCACTGAACACGCAAACGATCGGCCCTAATAAGGCAGAGCAGTGGCGACATGTGCTGTTTCTGCGTAAATATCCCGGTGGGCTGAAAGGCCTGATGAGTGATCATGCAAAAATCCTCAAGCCGAAATTCGACTGCGTGCAGGATGTATTAAACACCGAGCTTGGCAACTTAGGCGTGGCAAGCTGGACGGTACCGCGCGGTGGATATTTTGTGAGTCTTGATACAGCACTGCCAGTCGCGAGCAGGGTCGTTGAACTGGCCAAAGAAGCCGGCCTGGCACTGACACCGACCGGTGCTACCTACCCGGACGGGGTAGATCCTGAAAATCGAAATATCAGATTAGCCCCGACCAGGCCGCCGCTTGAGGAAGTCCAGCAGGCCATGGAGCTTGTTGCCTGCTGCATTAAGCTGGCGTCAGCAGAGTATGAGGCGGCAGCCTGATTGTTCACGCCTTTTCAGATATCTTTTAACAGCCGCAATGCGTCGTAAATTGCGGCGTGTGTATTTCTGGCAGATACCGCATCGCCAATGCGAAACAGCTGAAAATCCCCCTTTTTGTTACGCACGATGTTCTGTGGATTACCGTTAATTAGCGCATCCTGATCCACGGCACCGCCATTGGATGACAGTGGTTTTAGATCAAAGTAGAGCTCATCCAATGGCAGCGTGCCGTAGTTTACGATCACCTGATCATATTTGGCCTGATGGGTGTGATCGCTGTAGTCAGTGCCGATCGTCGCTGTCAGTTTGTTGCCTGTGCGTGCTACATCCAGTAGTCGCCGGGTGACAGTAAAGGTTACGTCTTTGTCTTGCAGTGTGCGCATGTAAGGCACCAGATTCATGGCCATGACATCCGGTGCAAAGACGCGGTCCGGGGTCATGATTTCTACGGTCGCTCCACTGTTTGCGGCAACCTCCGCGGCTTGCAGAGCAGGATGGTCTCCGGACTCATCATAGATCAATATATTATCGGCAGGCTTTACATCCCCTGCGATGATGTCCCAGGTGGTAACAACTTCTGCCTGCTGTCCTTTGGTTTCGAAGAGTTCGGTATTCGGCAGCCCACCAGTTGCCACAATGACAACGTCGGGATTCAGCGGGGTAATGTCCTGAACCTCGGCCCAGGTATTAAAATGGAAGACCACGCCATGGGCCTCGCACTGGGCCACCCGCCAGTCGATGATCGAGATCATTTCGCGGCGGCGCGGAGATTGTGCGGTCAGGCGTATTTGGCCGCCGGCATCCTGTGCGGCTTCAAACACGACGACATCGTGGCCGCGTTCTGCCGCTACTCTCGCTGCTTCCATTCCTCCGGGGCCGGCGCCAATGACGACTACTTTCTTTTTGATTTTAGCGGGCGGGATATCATGTGGCATTGATAGTTCGCGACCAGTGGCGGCGTTGTGTATACAGAGCGCTTCACCGGCCTGATAGATCCGGTCAAGGCAGTAGGTGGCACCAACACATGGCCTTATATCATGTTCACGTCGCTCGATTATTTTACGCACTACATGCGGGTCGGCCATGTGCGCGCGAGTCATACCGACCATATCGAGTAGTCCGGCAGACACAGCGTGTCTGGCGGTTGCTACATCGGGGATTTTTGCCGCATGGAAAGTGGGCATGCCTGTGGCCTTTTTAACGGCGCCGGCAAAATCCAGGTGCGGTGCTGCAGGCATGCCCTGCACCGGGATGACGTCTGTCATGGCGGGGTCGGTGTGTATGCGACCGCGTATCACGTTAAGGAAATCAACCTTGCCACTGTCGGCCAGGCGTTTGGATATCTCGATGCCGTCTGCTGCGGTAATACCGCCTTGTTGTACTTCATCGGCCGTGTAACGCAGGCCGATAATAAACTCATTGCCAACTCGTTTGCGAATCGCATCAATAACATCCATGGGCATTCGCAAGCGGTTGTCGAGCGTGTCTGCGCCGTAGGGTCCGGTCAGATCATTGGTTAATGGTGACCAGAACTGATCGAGCAGATGGCCGTACACCTGAAGCTCTATGCCGTCCATACCACCGGCCTGCATGCGTTCAGCGGCATCGGCAAAGTCTGTGATGATGCGTTCGATGTCCCAGTCTTCAACCAGTTTGGGAAATGACCGGTGAGCGGGTTCGCGGTGTTTGGACGATGACACAGACGGCAGCCAGTCGCCCTTATTCCAGTTGGTTCGTCTGCCCAGATGGGTGAGCTGGATCATCACCGCACAGCCATGGTCATGGCAGCTGTCAGTGAGGTTTTTTATCCACGGTACGACTTCATCCTTGTAGGCGAGAATGTTGTTGAACACGGGCGGGCTGTCTTTGCTGACAGCAGCTGAACCGGCGGTCATGGTTAACGCTACGCCTGCTTTTGCACGCTCTGCATGGTAGGCGGTGTAGCGCTCTTTCGGCATGCCGTCCTGAGGATAGGCCGGCTCATGGCTGGTGGTCATGATGCGGTTTCGAAGTGTCAGGTGTTTTAGTTGAAACGGTTGTAACAGCGGGTCTTTAGACACGGCTTTATCCTTTTTACAAACTGCTGGTGTTCGTTGATTTAGTAGAATCAAAATACCTGAAATCGAAACATCATTGTCAATCCACAGCGACCTGTTTTCGGACTGATGCAGCCGCCATAAGTTATGTTAATTTAAGGGCGCTGATCCTGCCTTATTACTATTGAAGATTCTCGTTTAAATGGCAGCGGTGCCGAGCTGCCGGAGAGAATCTGCCGTGCGCAGGTGTGGCCCGACAATACCGCAGCCTGAATGATGCCCGGAGACTGGCAGTCACCTGCGATATGTACATTCTTTAGCCGCGGGTCGGCGCTGGCGGCAAGAAACAGAGTGTCGTCAGGGGATTTTGCACCGACCATAATCAAGGCTGTGTGATCTATGGTGATTGGCTGACCGGTGAGGGTGGATTTAAATTCTCCCGATACCTCAAGTGCTGTATTTACTTTGATATTGATCGCCAGTTCATTCATGCGCTGAATAATCCGGCTTTGCTCGAGTGTGTAATCAGTCCAGCTTGCCACTGTAGATGCAGGAGTGACGTAGGTTATGTTATGGCCGAGGCCGGCCAGCTTTTCTGCGATCACACTGGCCATGTAAAAGTGATCATCGTCGTAGACCACTATGTCAGTGTTCTGTTGATCAAAAATATGGCCATTCATGATGTCATCCGGTGACAGCACGGTATCGGTGTTGAAGTCGATTTTCTGCATGCTGCATGAGCCAATGCCATCACCCCGCCAGTGTGAGCCGGTGGCAATCACAATATGATCTGCGTCAAATTCGCAGAGGTTGTCAACCGTCATTTCACTCGACAGATAGAGTTCCGCCAGATTGCTCTTTTGAATTTGCGCCACGCGGTAGTCGCGCACCCGTGTCCATGTGTTCAGGCCGGGCAGGGCGGCTTCGCGGGTGACTCTGCCACCGGCAAAATCGGCTGCATCGGCAATGGTTACTTTGTGGCCTGCGCGCAGCAGGGTCCAGGCGCACTCCAGGCCGGCGGGACCTGCTCCGATGATCAAATGGGACTGTTTGTTGCTGGACGGTGGTATATGTTCAGGGTGCCAGTTGCGGCGCCATTCTTCTGCAATGGTAGGGTTTTGAGTGCAACGCAGAGGTACACCGTAACCATCCATGCTTACGCATATATTGCAGCCTATGCATTCACGAATGTCTTCGAGACGATCCTGTTTTATCTTTTCCGGTAGAAATGGATCGGCGATTGACGGGCGTGCCGCACCGATAAGATCCAGTTGGCCGTTCTTTACCATCGACACCATTAAGTCAGGGGAGGTGAAGCGGCCAACACCGACTACTGGTTTGGTGGTCACTGATTTTACGAAGTCGGTAAAGCTCAGTTGATATCCCTCTTCGGTAAACCTGGAGGTGGCGCTGTCTTGTGGCCAGCCGGATATATTAACATCCCAGAGATCAGGTAATTCTGCCAGTGCTTCTACGACTTCGCGGCCTTCCCCGTCCTGTCTAAGGCCGATTGCGCTGTCTGGCTCTGCAACACTAAAGCGCAGAGCGACTGCCCTGTTGTTTTTATTGGCGAGCTCGAGTGTGTCTTCGAGTACTTCGCGAAGCAGGCGTAAGCGGTTGCCGAGTGATCCGCCGTATTGGTCTGTGCGGTGATTAGTGCGTCGCGATAAAAAGTGACTGAGCAGTGAGAGATCGTGTGCGGCGTAGACATACAAAATATCATAGCCGGCGGCGATGGCGCGACCAGCCGCGGCAAGATGCGACTGGCGGAAATTTTTTATGTCGTCTTTGTTCATGGCACGTGCCTGTATTGGCAGTTCCGGTCTTAGTATGGGTAAGTGACTGGGTCCGCGCACTGGCAACCCGGTGGTCAGGTTGCGCGAGCGCATGCCACCATGCGCCAGTTCTATTGCGGCGAGTGCGCCGTGAGATTTGATTGCCTGTACCTGGGCCACGTGTGCTGCCGTATCGGTGTCATCCCATATTCGGTCCATCGGGTGACTGGCGAGATCGCTGTCGGCGGATATTTCCTGCATTTGTGCGGCCACAACTCCCCAGCCGCCCTGTGCTTTTGTCGCTCTTAATGCGATAGCACCATTCGGCTGGGACCATCCGTGGCCGGTGGCATGCGGCACGGCATAGAATCGGTTTGGTGCGGTGACCGGTCCGATTTTTACGGGTTCAAACAGTAGGTCGTAGCGGCTCACGTTTTTACTGTGCCATCAGCGACCCATTGATCGAATATTTCCAGCGCGGTGTCTGCGAATAGCTGATCGTTAATGTGCGCGTCTATTTCAGTTAACTGTAGTGGGGGTTTTATGCTGCTGCGCATCTCATCGAGAAAAGCGGCCAGCCCGTCTGGGTCGTGGGCGACGTCACCTGGTCTGTCCCATTCTTCAATGCCACCATTGGGCAGTATGACGTGGGCAGGTGCCGCAGATTGTTGCAGACGATCTGCTATTTCACGTGCGGTTTGCCGGCGTTCCTGTTCATTCAGTGCCGACGATTTGATTAGTCGATTGTGCGCATGGAATGGTCGGTCTGAATATTTGTCCGGGATCTCCTGCCAGCCGGCAAAGTCGATAAGATCAAGGCAGCCGGGCGCGATGAGTTGTGGAATACCGGAGGCGCCGGCATTTAGCATTCGATCTGCGCCGCCGTGAACTACCGAGCCGGCTAACAGGTTGCCCAGTTCCGGCAGGGCAAAGTCCATCACACAACAAAAGCCGCCATTTTTCGCGATGCTCTCATAGGCCATGCCACCCATACCGGTGGCATGAAAGATGGCCACTTCATAACCGCGAGCTTCGAGCTCCGGTTTGATAAGTTTCATGTAGCTAAGACATGAGCTGCCAAGCGAGGTCATGCCGATTAATGGTTTGTCGTTGCCGGGTGGCTCTACCGCGGTGGCCGCGCCAAGCACCGCACCTGCCGCCTGGCTTAACGAGGATTTACAAATTGAATTAAGTCCGTACAGGCCGCCGGCCCACAAGATCATCTGTATGTCTGCTGACAGCCGATCAGGTGGAATCAGCGGTGAGAATGACACGGTTGATACGATGTATTTAGGGACTCCCAGTGGCAGTGCCTGACAAACATCCAGGGCCAGATCGGTACCCATGGTGCCACCCAGAATGACTACGCCATCGAATTTTCCCTTGTCGTGTAATCTACTGGCGAGGGCTGCAGCACCGGTGGCCATAATTTGCATGGCGGTGTTTTCATCGCCGCTGTCTATGGCCGCCTGAATTGATGAGTCGGCCGCTTCGGCTACCTCGTGTTTGCTGATATTGCACGGGCTTGTCGGGTCACCCAGCACGCTGACGTCCATCGACAGCACGTTGCCACCCATGGCGCTGATGCGAGTTGCCATATAATTGAGTTCGTCGTCTTTGGTATCGTATGTACCGACGATCAGAATGGTTTTTTTGCTCATCGCTTGCCTTTTAATCGTGTGTGCAGTGGTGTCTTACTTAGCATATTAATACATAATTGTGGCACAGTACTTTCCTTGTAACCGACGCCAGTGAGTCACCGATCTATTGTATAGGTTAATTTTCGATTAAATGAGTCCAGTATTGAATTTTCCGACACTACCCATGCCTGTGGTTTCTGCGGATTGTAAGACCCGGTTACGCCGTGTTAACCGTTGTTGCCAGGCCGCAGTGTTGATGTGGTTCGTGTCGATGTGTTGTCAGGGCCTGCACGCGGCAGAATTAAACACTATTGCATTTGGTTCGTGCAACCACTCCCATCTTAAACAACCCATGTGGTCTGTCATAGATTCTCATCAGCCGGATTTGTTTCTCTGGACCGGTGATGTGATCTACGCAGACACAATCGACCCGCAGGAGATGAAAAGAAAATACCGTCAGCAATTGTCTGTTTCCGACTATAAAAAATTCTCCGGAAAATATCCGGTGATTGGTATTTGGGACGACCATGATTTCGGAGCCAATAATGGTGGTAAAGAATATCCGATAAGAGCGCAGAGTCAGCACCAGTTTTTAAATTTTCTAGGAGAGCCTGAGAACTCACCCAGGCGCCGACAGCAGGGTATTTACACCTCCTACACCTATGGCAGTGGTAAGCGCAGCGTCAAGCTAATACTGCTTGATACACGCTACCACCGGGAACGCCCGGGCACCGGTCGCGCAGATCTGCTTGGTGAGGTGCAATGGCAGTGGCTTGAAAACGAAATTAAGAATAGCACCGCAACCATTAACTTTATAGTCTCCGGTGTATCGGTATTGTCAGATCAAATTCCGTTTGCAGAGGAGTGGAACGATTTTAAGTGGTCCCGTAAACGTCTTTTTAAGCTGATAGATCAATACCAGTTGCCCGGAGTGATCTTTCTTACCGGTGACAGGCACTTTTCATCGCACCTGAAGGAATCAGTAAAGGGCCGGGAGTTTCATGAGTTTATGAGCAGCGGGCTTACACACTACATGAATAGAAAACGTGTGTCACAGGTGTTTAAATATTATTATGGTACTGAGAACAGTTATTTTGGATTAAACTTCAGTTTACTGGATATCCACTGGGACCGCGATCCGGTGCAGTTAAGTTATCGTGTTTACGATAAGGATAATCGTAAACAGGTGGATATGGACCTCAGTCTATACAATAATAATCGCTGGTCCGATTAAAGCCAGACCAGTCACTGCTTTTTTAATTCAATGATCAAATTAAGCGATCATGACTGCATTTTTTGATGAATCGTTTAGCTGTATTACGGCTTGTGCGCCAGCGGAGAGAAAGCGATTTTTAAGTGAAGCCGCTATAGGCTTGCTTGTCATGAGTACAATCGGTGTGGCTGGCGTGAAACTCTTGGCGAGAAATATCAGGAAGCTGGTATCAGTCATGCCGCAGGCGTCAAGATCAATGACCAGTAACTCTGTCATGCCGTAAATAATCGAATTCTGAACGTATCTATTTCGATTAACCGATCTTATGTTCAGCTTGTCAATAGTGAACATTCGGCTAAAGGCATCCAGGTTAAGAGAGTTCTGACCTACCACCTGGATATTCATACGATTTCTGTCAATTGGTATCATCTGCTGTTACTCCTCGATGCTGCTTGTTGATGTTCGTGGAGATGTTATCGTTTTACCGCGGGAAATCTGAGTGTTACCGGTGTTAACTATTGTGATGGATTCATGGATTTTCTCGGTATAAATACGGAGTACGGTTATTCTACAGTGACACTTTTAGCAAGATTGCGCGGTTGATCCACATCCCGTTTAAGGGCTACAGCGCTGTGGTAGGCCAGAAGCTGTAGTGCAATACCTGAAATAATCCCCTGAACCAACGGGTCTGACGTTGGTGTTCGGATGACGTGGTCTGCCAGTTCGTCGATGCGTTTGTTGTTTGAGTCGGTCACGGCAATCACTGGTGCGCTGCGGGCTTTGATTTCTTCTAGTGTGCCAACAGACTTAAGCAGCAAGTCTGTGTCTGGCAATATCACAAAGCAGGGAGTGTCTTTGCTTACCAGAGCCAGCGGGCCATGTTTCAATTCAGATGCGGGGTAGGCTTCGGCATGTATGTACGATATTTCTTTCAGTTTCTGGGCGCCTTCCAGCGCGACAGGATAGGCTGAGGTTCGGCCAATGAAAAATGCACTGTGACATTTACAGTATTTTTTCGCTATTGCGGCAATTTGTTTTTCCAGTGCGATTACTGCCGTGATTTTTTCAGGTATCGACTGTAACTCCTGTAGTAACTGTGTCCCTTTTTGTGGAGAGATATCGCGGCTTCTGCCAAATAATATTGCCAGTAAGGCAAAAACGCTAAGCATGGACGTGTAGGCCTTGGTAGATGCCACTGATACCTCTGGTCCGGCGTGCATATAGATACCACCATCAACTTCACGGGCGATCGTGCTGCCAACAGAATTTACAATGCCAAGAACAAACCCACCCTTGCGTTGTATCTCTCGTGTGGCGGCCAGTGTGTCGAAGGTCTCACCGGATTGGCTGACGACAATATACAGGGTGTCTGCTTCGATAACCGGATTGCGGTAGCGAAACTCTGCTGCAGCTTCTGCGTCTGTAGGGATGCGTGCCAGGGATTCGATCATGTGCGAACCGGCCATACCCGCATACAGCGCAGAGCCGCAGCCCAGAATTTTTATACGTGTGATTTTCAGTAATTCCCTGGGATCCAGGTTAAGTCCTCCGAGGTGGGCAGTGCTGAAGCGTGTATTCAGTCGGCCACTCAGCGTGCGACGCACAGTTTCCGGTTGATCGATAATCTCTTTGTACAAATAGTGTTTGTGACCTCCCTTGTCGTAGTCTTCGGTGCTGTTGGATAAGGTGATTGATGCTTTGTCTTTCGCAATGGCATCCATGGTGGAGACTTCAAACCCGTTGGGATTAATGACCGCAAGTTCGCCGTCGTCCAGATGTACCACTTCACGTGTGTAGCGGGAAAGTGCAGACATATCAGACGCCGCCAGCATTTCTCCCTGTCCGATACCGATGATAACGGGGCTGCCGTTGCGTGCCAGTACCAGCGTGCCCGGGTCACTATTGCTGATGGCGGCAATGCCGTAGGTGCCGACAATCTTTGACAGCGTGATCCGCATAGCATCTATCAGGCTAAGCTGGTTGTCATTGACAGTCCTTGACAGCAAGTGCACCAGTATTTCGGTGTCAGTTTCAGATTTAAATTCAATCCCGTCATCGAGCAGCGCTTCTTTTAGTGTGTCTGCGTTTTCAATTATGCCATTGTGTACCAGAGACAAGGTCTGGTTGCTGTTCAGGTGCGGGTGTGCATTGCTGTCGGTGGGGGCGCCATGAGTTGCCCATCGGGTATGGCCGATGCCGCTGTTGCTTTTGATGGTTTCCGGTAGCTGGGATTCCAGCACCGCAATTTTGCCTGCAGCTTTCCAGCTAAGCAGCTTTTTTCTCGAATGTACTGTTATACCGGCAGAGTCATAACCGCGGTATTCCAGCCGACGCAGGCCGTCGATTAAAATGGGCGCTGCGGCCTGTGGTCCGGTATAACCGATGATTCCGCACATGTTTTTATTCCGTTATTGTTTGTGGTGTAGCTAGCGATTTATAAAGAGTTAGCCGTAAATAGTTCGTCTGATTTGTCGTTCAGAGAATTCTGCAATCGGGAAAACGCGGTTTTGCATTTCTGCTTTGATGGCGATAAAAATATCGGCATTGCTGTAGCCCTGCAGTTGCATCTCCCGGTGACGCCGCCGGATGTAGTGTTCAGCCGGTTCCTGGAAATAGGCCAATACCTCTGCCACCAATTGTTGCGCTTCATCAGAATCCAATGCTCTGGTGCGGCTTAGGTGTTCGATCAGGTCGTTGAGAGGCAGGTCATCCATTCGGGCAAAATAACGGTGTTGTGGATAAAATGGTAGTATTTTGCCCGTAAATGGGCAAATTATCAGCCGAATGAGCTTGGTGAAGGTGTGTTTTAGCTTTGGTGCTGTGTGCGGCAGGGTTGCGCCGGAGTGTCAGTTAGCTCGGTCAGTGCGCTGGCATGCTGCAAACAACGCAAAAAATCCGGTCGAGCGCATTGTTAAATCGCGTATTCACATGATGTTCCGGGAAGTCCGGGCGGGGATCAATAAAGGTTGGAAGCCCACGGCGTGAAGCACCAGGGTTTATGACCATTGGTTGAATAAGGACTCACGAAGGCGCGTAGCATAGGGTATAGCGGGTTGCCTGAGTCGATTGCATTGGAGGAACGCGTAGCGCTGCAAACTGTGTGATGTAGATCAACGGAGCGGGGTGTTTAAATTGTTTAGATCGCCGGGTGGCCCAAGTGCCAACCCGACGTAATACGTTTTCTACTTAGATTGCTACTACTTTAGTGGCGCAAGGGCCTTTCTGACCTTCGCCAACTTCAAATTCCACGGCCTGTCCATCATTAAGCGTAGCGAAACCGCCGCCGGCTTGTATTTCCGAGTGGTGCACAAACAAATCCTTGCCGCCGTCTTCAGGGGTAATAAAACCAAACCCTTTGTCAGCGTTGAACCACTTAACTGTACCTTTGCTCATATTTCTATCAATTCCTGATGTTTACTTTACATTTTTATCGGGTCTAAATTCTTTATCCCCTCTTGAAGATAACAGAATTTTCGCCTTGTATATTAAACATTTAAGAATAAACAAGAAAAATTCTACGGCAGGAATGAAAATTTTTAGTTGAAAGTGTTGCTGGGTGCGGGTGTCAGTGTGTATTTTCCGTACGGCTACGGTAATGGCAGAAAAAGCCGCAAAAATTGCTATTTTCGCTGCTGCGTTGGGAAAATGAACACAACGTATTCCTGTTATGTATAGATCTTGATACGTCTTCGTTACTGGCGAGTCAATAATAAGATGCGCTACGAATGGACTATAGACATCAGGTAACTGAAGTGAATGTGCACTGCCTGGTATTTGTTTGTGACATCCATGTCGATAACAACTGCTTACTGCTTCGATCGCATTGACTTGTTAGTCGATAGTTTACATTGAACTTGTCTTTGTAAAAATTATTCAGGTGCGGGTTCTTTTTCGATGTGGCCGACACCTTTGTAAGCCATCGGATTTTTGCGTGCATCTTTTGGCCACAGTGCGTGCCAGTCACGATCAATCTGGAAGGTTACAATTTTTCTGTTTTTTGCTTTCTCCGGGTTTTCCTTTTCGATTTCCTCGTGATGTTGCACCACTTCTTCATCTGTAGCTTCACGAATACCCAGAATTTCACCGCCCTTGTAGGCGCGATCTGATTTTGATTTGTGTAAGGAAAGATACTTCATGGTCTCCTCGTCTTCGGTGAGAAGCCACATCCATGACTCGCAGATGCCTTTTTTGTCTATTAGCTTTAATCCATGCTTTGACAGTATGAATAACGTATTCGGGCTGGTCATGGAATTTACCTTATATTAGTTAATAGTGTCTTATTCAGGCCCTGGCTAATAATATTGATAATTATACTGACAGAGTTTTATATAAAATTTTCAAGGAAAACTAAATTCGTGTATTGAGCTGTCCAGGCGTTATTGTACTAAAGTACCAGACAATTCGTTAGATTCTTACAAATCCCTGATCAATCGACCAAACAACGCTGCGACCTTATCGCTAAATAGCGTCAATTTTCGATCTTTTGTATCACCCGACGCCGCGCATTTCTGAATACTGCAGCGCGCGCATGCGTTGGATAACACTGTGTCTAAACTCTACGCAATGTGTCGGACAGTGTGGTTTCTAACAATCCGGCCGGTTTATGCAAAGATCTGCACCAACACACTGAGTATAGACAATAACCGTGATATTCGCTTGATCAGTGTTCAGTAATGGTGGATTTGGCGGCTGAAATGTCCTCGCGACCCTTATAGCTTGCGGGTTTTGGCGCTAATCAGCTGGCCGGGATAGTTTGACGGCGCAGGTGGTCAGCGATGCGATGGTAGAGCGCATTCAGGTTGCGCGTGAGTTGGCAAGGCTTTGACAAACGACACATAGCAATTCAAACAAAATGCCGGCACCTGCCAGTGCGGTGTTACCCGATGGGTCGAATGGCGGGGCGACTTCGACCATGTCTGCGCCGATAATATTGAGCCCGCTGCATGCGCGAATGAGCAGTTGAGCCTCAAGGGTTGTCAATCCTCCGATCTCCGGTGTCCCTGTGCCCGGCGCGAAAGCCGGGTCAAGACTGTCGATATCGAAGCTGATGTAGACCGGCCCATCGCCCGTGACTCTGTGAATTTCTTTAATCACTTTGTCCAGGCCCATCTGATAGAAGTCATGCATGTAAATGACGCGCATACCGCTGTCGTGACTGAACTTCCACAAATCCAGGTCATTCACGGATCCGCGGATACCGATTTGAATGGTGCGTTTGGGATCGAGAAGTCCTTCCTCAACGGCGCGACTGAACGGGGCGCCGTGATGAAACTTTGAGCCCATATAATCATCACCGGTATCGCAGTGAGCATCAATGTGCACCATACCTGCGGGTTTGTCTTTCGCCAGCGCTCTGAGGATTGGCAGCGATACTGAATGATCTCCACCTACAGCGATGGGTATGATGCCCTTTGCGTGTACCTTCTCGAAAGTTTCCTGAATGGCCAGGTGACTGCCGACCAGCTCAAAGGGCGATGGCACCCATGCGTCACCGATATCACTGACTCTGCATAGTTCGTGAGGGGCGATTCCGGTGGACTGGTTTTTCATGCGTATTAAAGTGGACTGATTACGCACCTCGCGTGGTCCGTGGCGGGAACCGGGTCGGTTAGTGACTCCGCCATCAAACGGTACACCGATAATGCCCACATCGGTGTGTTGAAGATCTTCGTGGTAGGGAGCGCGAAGAAAAGTCGGCAGACCAACGTACCGTGGTCTGGCGCGAGGATCTTCGAATTCAGGATAGTCTTTGATTGACATGGCCAGGTTCTGCTATACGTTTTAGACTTTTTCCATGGTCAGTGCGATGCCCTGGCCAACGCCGATACACATGGTGCATAAGGCGCGTGTCTTATTTTGTTGTTGTAATTCTATGGCAGCGGTGAGTGCCAGTCTTGCACCAGACATCCCTAATGGATGGCCCAGTGCAATAGCACCGCCGTTAGGGTTGACGATCTCGCTGTCATCCGCGAGGCCAAGATCACGGGTAACAGCCAGTGCCTGTGCGGCAAAGGCTTCGTTGAGTTCTATTACGTCTATGTCTGTTATAGAGAGTTTCTGTCGTTGCAGAAGTTTCCTGGAGGCGGGCGATGGGCCGAAGCCCATAATTCGAGGTTCGACACCGGCGGTTGCCATACCAGTGATTCGTGCACGAGCGTTTAGATTGTATTGCTTAACCGCTTCTTCTGACGCAATTATCAGTGCAGCCGCGCCATCATTTACACCTGACGCATTGCCTGCGGTAATAGAGCCGCCGGCTTTGAAAGGGGTAGATAGCGACGCGAGTTTTCGAATAGTTGTCTCGCGTGGATGTTCGTCGGTTGTGACGATTGTTGATTCGTTTTTGTGGTTGACGATCTTTACTGTGTCTATTTCCATTGCCATACGTCCGCTGGTAATTGCGGCGGCGGCGCGCTGTTGTGAGCGTAGCGCAAAAGCATCCTGATCTTCACGGCTTATTTTAAATTGGCTGGCAACGTTTTCCGCGGTCTCGGGCATGGAGTCAACGCCGTAGGCATTTTTTAATGCCTTATTGACGAATCGCCAGCCGATGGTGGTGTCGTAAATCTCGGCTCGGCGTGAGTATGCGGTATCGGCTTTAGGCATGACGAAAGGTGCGCGGCTCATGCTTTCCACGCCTCCGGCGATGATGACTTCTGCTTCACCGGCCGCTATTGCGCGGGCAGCTGTGCCGACGGCGTCCAGCCCGGAACCGCACAGTCGGTTAAAAGTCACCGCGGGCACCGAGATTGGCATGCCGGCAAGAAGTACAGCCATGCGTGCAACGTTACGATTGTCTTCACCGGCCTGGTTGGCGCAGCCGATATAAACATCGTCGATCATCTCAGGTTCAAGCGAGCTGGCATCGTTTATTAGTGAATGCAGGATGTCGCCCAGCAGAGTGTCGGGTCTGACGCTTGCTAACGCTCCACCAAAACGACCTATTGGTGTACGTAGGCCTTCACAAATATATGCATGCTTCATTGTGGTTTTCCGTTTATTGGGTGCGGGTAGTTAGTGCGGATGCCGGAGTAACTGGTGAGCAGTCAAAGTGGGCGCAGTTACACGGATTTGAACTTGCCTTGTGAGAAACCGCAACCGGATTATAACCGTTGCGTGCAATGGAGGGAGGGTATCGGCAGCAGGAAAATTATATACACCGTAGCAATGTCTGATCGTCGCTTTTTTAACCCGATACTGGCTGTGGCTCACGGATTCGCCGTATTGTGTTAAACCTGTTCCAGTTCGACCAGCGTTCCGCAAAAATCTTTGGGGTGCAGGAATAAAACGGGTTTGCCGTGAGCGCCAATGCGGGGTTGGCCGTCGCCCAGCACTCGTGCCCCCTGTGACAGAAGCTTCTCGGTCGCGGCGGTGATGTCATCGACTTCATAACAAACGTGATGAATTCCACCGTCGGCATTTTTTTCCAGGAAACGCGAAATTGGACTGTTCTCTCCCAGTGGTCGTAATAACTCTATTTTTGTGTTGGGCAGTTCGACAAAGACGGTAGTGACTCCGTGTTCCGGCAGGTCAGTGGCAGCACTGACATTTGCACCCAGGGTATCGCGATACACAGCAACAGCTTTGTCCAGATCGGCCACGGCGATCGCTACGTGATTCAATTTACCTATCATTACCCGGCCTTATTCGAATTCGAGGATTTTTTGATCTACATCCAGTGTCGCACCAGTTGATTCGAACACCTTTGACACCACCGCGTCGCGGTCTGCCTTTAATACGTTTTCCATTTTCATGGCCTCGACGATGGCCAGGGAATCGCCAGCACGGACGCTTTGGTTTTCACTGACCAGTACGTCGATTAACAAACCCGGCATAGGAGACAGAAGCAACTTTGAGGTATCTGCAACTTTGCGCACCGGCATTAATTGATGAAGCTCCGCCGCGCGCGGTGACATGACCAGTAGTTCGGACAGATAGCGACCATTGGATAACTGGTAGCCGATAAAGGTTCGTTTCCATTGAAAAACAACCTGTGGTCCGTTGTTAAATTGTGCTGTCAGGACCGGGCTGGTTGGCTGCCAGTCAGTGCGCATTGACATGGTGCTGCCATTAGTTGTCAGTGTGTATTGTTGGTTGCCATCGGCCTGAACGTTTACGGCTGTGTGTCGATCACCCTCTATGACGCATAAATCAAGTGCCTGCGGTGGCTCTACTGCATGCATGGCGCCGCTTATTCGCGCTGTGCGTTGTTCCAGCAGGAAGTGTGCTACTGCCGCTGCGGCGTCCATTTGCTGTGAGTCTGTTGCCGTGGGTTGTTGTCTGGCAAAACCGTCAGGGTAGTGGTGATCAATGAAATTGGTTGAAAAATCTCCGGCTTGAAAATCACTGTGGTCAAACAACGCCGCTAGAAAAGGTATGTTGGTGGTAACCCCGTTGATCAAATAGCGATCGAGTGCGTGTTGCATGGTGAGGATGGCTGTTTGTCTGTCGCTACCCCAGGTAATCAGTTTGGAGATCATCGGGTCGTAGTAGATCGATACTTCTCCGCCTTCAATGACGCCGCTGTCAACACGAACGTTTTCAATGTCTGCGGGTTCCGCGTAACTGGTTAGTCTGCCAGTCGATGGCAGGAATTCTCTAAAAGGGTTTTCAGCATAGACCCTTGCTTCCATGGCCCAGCCGTTAATGCCAATATCTGATTGCTTAATAGCCAGATCATGGCCTGCGGCGATGTTGATCATTTGTTCAATCAGATCAAGTCCGGTAATCATTTCGGTAACCGGGTGTTCAACCTGAAGGCGGGTGTTCATTTCAAGGAAGTAGAAGTTCTGATGTTTATCAACAATAAATTCGACGGTTCCCGCCGAGTGATAATTAACGGCTTTAGCAAGTGCGCAGGCTTGTTCACCCATCGCGGCACGAGTGGTTTCAGTGATGAAGGGGGAGGGGGCCTCTTCGATTACCTTCTGGTGCCGACGCTGAATGGAGCACTCACGTTCATTGAGATATATTGTATTGCCGTGTTTGTCTGCCAGTACCTGAATTTCGATGTGACGCGGTTCTTCTAAGAATTTTTCAATAAACACCCGGTCATCGCCAAAGCTTGATCGCGCTTCATTGCTGGCGCGCTCAAAACCTTCCCGGCACTGTGCTTCGTCCCATGCCACTCGCATGCCTTTACCGCCACCACCAGCACTGGCTTTAAGCATTACCGGATAGCCGATACCGGCGGAAATTTCGACTGCGTGATCAGGGTTTTTAATGATGTCTGTGTGTCCGGGAACGCAGCTGACTCCCGCTTCTATGGCCAGTTTTTTTGATGTTATTTTATCGCCCATGCTTTCAATGGCCAGTTTTCCCGGGCCGATAAAATTGATGTTTTCAGCTTCGAGTCTGGCTGCAAAGTCAGAGTTTTCAGATAAAAAGCCATAACCCGGATATACCGCATCAGCGCCGGTGGATTTGCACGCCTGTATAATATTATCTATCACGAGGTAGCTTTCTGCGGAGGCAGCCGGGCCTATGCATATGGCTTCATCGGCGCTGGTGGTGTGCAAAGCCGTGCTGTCTGCTTCGGAATAGACTGCCACCGTGGCGATACCCATTTTGCGCGCGGTTCGCATTGCACGGCACGCAATCTCACCGCGATTGGCGACGAGTATTTTTTTAAAGGTACTTGTGTTTGAACCCATGGATTTAGTGTCTGTGTTAGTTGCTTGTATCTGCTCTGGATGCTTTAAATTCTACAGTGGCATGTTGCTGTGCTTACGCCATGGATTCTCCAGTTGTTTGTTGGAAAGCATGGAAAGCGATCTGCAGATGTGGTGTCTGGTGCCGGAGGGTTTTATGACATCATCGATGTAACCGCGGCTGGCGGCGACAAAGGGATTGGCAAATTTCTGGCGATATTCTTCGGTGCGCTTTTCTATTTTTTCAGCATCGCCGATGTCCTTTCTAAAAATAATCTCTACTGCTCCCTTAGGACCCATTACGGCAATTTCGGCTTTGGGCCAGGCAAGGTTGACATCGCCACGCAGGTGCTTTGAGGCCATTACATCATAGGCGCCGCCATAGGCTTTGCGTGTTATTACGGTTATTTTGGGTACTGTGCATTCGGCGTAGGCGAACAACAGTTTTGCACCGTGTTTTATGATGCCGCCGTACTCCTGCGAGGTGCCGGGCAGAAATCCGGGTACATCGACAAAGGTGACAATAGGTATGTTAAAGGCATCGCAAAATCGAACAAAGCGGGCAGCTTTAATCGATGATTTAATATCAAGGCAACCCGCTAGCACCAGTGGCTGGTTGGCGACTATTCCCACAGTGCTGCCGTTCAGGCGTGCGAAACCTACAATGATGTTTTTTGCATAGTCCGGTTGCAGCTCAAAAAAATGTGCGTCATCGACAACCTTGTGTATTAGTTCTTTCATATCGTAAGGTTGGTTGGGGTTGTCCGGGACCAGTGTATCCAGCGAACCATCGCGTCGGTCGACAGGGTCATTACACGGAAGTACAGGCGGTTTTTCACGATTGTTCAGTGGTAGAAAATCGTAGAATTCACGCAGCTTGCGCAGCGCATGAACTTCGTTTTCGAACGCGATATCACAGACACCGGAAATTGAAGAATGTGTATCTGCACCCCCCAGTTCTTCGTGTGTGACTTCTTCATGAGTGACAGTTTTTACAACCTCTGGCCCGGTTACAAACATATAAGAGGTATCGCGAACCATAAAGATGAAATCAGTCATCGCCGGTGAATATACAGCGCCACCGGCGCAAGGCCCCATAACCATTGATATTTGAGGTACAACACCGGATGCCAGTACATTGCGCTGAAAAACCTCTGCATAACCACCCAGTGAAGCAACGCCCTCTTGTATTCTTGCGCCACCTGAATCGTTCAGACCTATTAGCGGTGCACCCGCTTTCATTGCCTGGTCCATGACCTTGCAAAGTTTTTCGGCATGCGCTTCTGACAACGAACCGCCGAATACGGTGAAGTCCTGGCTGAAAACAAACACCAGTCTGCCGTTGATCGTTCCCCAGCCGGTAACTACTCCATCACCGGGGATTTTTTGATCCTGCATGCCAAAGTCAGTGCAGCGATGCTCCACGAACATATCTGATTCTTTGAAGCTGCCCTCATCAAGTAACAGTTCGAGTCTTTCTCTGGCGGTGAGCTTTCCTTTGGCGTGATGTTTATCGATTCGCTCCTGACCGCCACCGGCTCGTGCCGCTTCTCGACGTTCCTGCAATTGTTGATCTATGGTTTGCATTATTGTTTGTTACCTTACGCGCCTGCGCAGATGAAAGACAATGGTGTTGTAGTCTGGTGAGACCCGCGGGAGGGTTGTGATTCAGGTTCTTTGCGGGTAGCCAATGCTGCGCAGTGACCCTGCAATTTCATCAAGTATAGCGGGATCGTCAATGGTAGCCGGCATTTTCCAGTCGCTGCCGTCAGCGATAGCGCGCATGGTGGCACGCAATATTTTGCCGGATCGGGTTTTCGGTAGTCTCTTTACCACAACTGCACTCTTGAAGGCGGCGACCGGGCCGATTTCGTTGCGGACGCGCTGAATAACTTCTTTGCAAATTTCATCTTCGCTCTTGTTGCATTCACTGTTGAGGACCAGCATGCCGACCGGTACCTGTCCTTTAAGGGAGTCGTCAGCGCCAATCACTGCGCACTCTGCCACATCCGGATGTGCAGCCAGTACTTCTTCCATGGCCCCTGTTGACAGGCGATGCCCGGCCACGTTGATGACGTCATCGGTTCTGGCCATCACAAAAACATAGCCATCTTCATCAATGTAGCCGGAGTCGCCGGTTTCGTAATAGCCGGGGAAGGTGGAAAAATAGGCCTGCTGGTATCTCTCAGGCGCATTCCACAGATTGGTGAATGTCCCGGGTGGCAGCGGTGACTTGATTGCCAGTGCGCCTATTTCGCCAGCGGCGCAGAGTTCGCCCCGGGGGTTGAGTGCATCCACTTGATAACCGGGTGCAGCAACTGTAGGTGAGCCGGGTTTGATCGGCAGTAAATCGAATCCCAGATAATTTGAACAGATGGAAGAGCCGGTTTCGGTTTGCCACCAGTGATCGATTACCGGCACGGCCAGTTTTTGCTCTGCCCAGTGCAGGGTGTCCGGATCGCAGCGTTCACCGGCCAGGAACAGCGCTTTGAGGCAGGATACGTCATATTTTTTCAGGTACTCGCCGCTTGAGTCTTCCTTTTTTATTGCCCGGAAGGCTGTTGGTGCGGTGAACAATATTCGCACGTTGTGCTCCGAGATCACGCGCCAGAATGCACCGGGGTCAGGAGTGCCCACTGGCTTTCCCTCATATAGAACGGTGGTGTTGCCGTGAAACAACGGTGCATAAACGATGTATGAATGACCCACCACCCAGCCAACATCAGAGGCGGCCCAGTAGACATCACCCGGTTCAACGCCGTATATATTCTTCATGGTCCATTTCAGGCTGACAATACCACCGGCGGTGTCACGAACTACGCCTTTCGGCTGTCCGGTAGTGCCGGATGTGTAGAGAATGTACAGCGGGTGGTCGGCCGCCAGCTCTGCACAATCAGCCGGGCTGGCGCTGGATTCGGCTGTTGTCCAGTCGACGTCGCGACCTTCAATCATCGATGCTGTGGCCTGCGGGCGCTGTAAAACTACGCAGGTGTCGGGTTGGTGAGTAGCCGTGGAGATGGCACTGTCCAGCAGAGGTTTGTATTCCACGGTGCGCCCGGGTTCCAGACCGCACGATGCTGCAAAAATCAGTTTCGGCGTGCAGTCGTCGATTCTTACCGCCAGCTCATTGGCCGCAAAGCCGCCGAAAACCACTGAGTGAATGGCCCCGATACGCGCGCAAGCCAGCATTGCAATTGCCGCCTCGGGAATCATGGGCATATATATAATTACCCGATCGCCAGCGACAACCCCGTTGTCCACCATAATTCCGGCAACCAGGCTTACCCGGGTCTGAAGTTCCTGAAAGGAGATCTTCGCGGCGCTGCCGGTAATCGGACTGTCATATATGATGGCTGTCTGATCACCGCGGCCATTGTTCACATGCAGATCGACCGCGTTGAAGCAGGCATTGGTTTTTCCGTCTGGAAACCAGCGGTAAAATGGCGGGTTTGAGTCGTCGAGTGCATGGCTGGGTGCCTGATACCAGTGGATGTCCTGAGCCAGATCCAGCCAGAATTTTCTGCTGTCGGTGATTGATGATTCGTATACTTCTTGGTAGCCAGGCATCGGTATCTCACGTTCAAACGGTTGGAAAGGCCTGACAATTGTGGCCCACAACTCGTATCCGGACAACGCTGCTGTGTTGTGAAAACGTATTTATGTGCTAAATAAAGTAATCTCTGTTCGTAGAAATATCGGTAATTAAACCCGGAACGGGTGAATAATTGTAAATATAGCGATGAAGGAGGTTCTTCAGTGCGCTGAAGCTGCTATAGAAATTGACAGGATGTTAACGTTAGGTAACAATTCAGACTTGGCGACAGAAGGGTGGGTGCGATGCAACCGGGCGCAGTTAAATGCTCGAATCTCGCTAACCCGGACATAAACAATAATATGGTACTCCGCGACTCAGGCGGTAAGCGAAACCAGTCCGTTTACTGCATGATCCGGAGAGAATAATAAAACCGGGAGCCAGACCAATGGCAAAAGGGCAATCGCTACAAGAACCCTTCTTGAACACGCTGCGAAAAGAACGTGTACCAGTCTCTATTTACCTTGTAAATGGTATAAAATTGCAGGGGCAAATCGAATCATTTGATCAGTTTGTGGTATTGCTGAAAAATACCGTGAGTCAAATGGTTTATAAACACGCCATATCCACGATTGTGCCGGCACGCGCTGTAAAAATAGTGCCGCCGTCGCCAGAGGAGCAGGAAGCTGCTGAAAGCTAAAGGTTTTATCAGGTCAAATCGATTTGTTTGACCGCCCGGAATTTGGAAACGATTGTGTTGTTGTGAATATTGAAATCCCCGGCGAGGAAAAACACGCCGGGGAATTCATGGAGCTTGTCAAATCTACCGGCGCCAATGTGGTCGGCAGTATTGACGTCAAAGTTGCAAAACCACATCCCAGATATTTTTTCGGCACCGGCAAAGCACAGGAAGTTGCTGAGCTGGTGGCAGAGAGCCACGCCGAAATTGCGATTATTGATCATTCTCTGTCTCCCAGTCAGGAGCGCAACCTTGAAGCGCTGTTCAAATGCAGGGTGCTTGATCGCGCCGGCTTGATTCTCGATATCTTTGCACAGCGCGCCCGCTCGTTCGAAGGAAAGTTGCAGGTAGAACTGGCGCAACTGGCGCATCTGTCCACGCGGCTTGTGCGTGGCTGGACTCACCTTGAGCGTCAGAAGGGCGGTATCGGCCTGCGTGGTCCCGGCGAGACCCAGCTGGAGACCGACCGACGTTTAATTGGTGCGCGTATAAAGCAAATTCAAAAACGGCTTCAGCGCGTTGATGCCCGCCGCGAGCAGGGCCGCCGCAACCGCAAGAAAAACGAGCTGCCTACCGTATCGCTGGTTGGCTACACTAACGCTGGCAAATCAACGTTGTTTAATCGCCTGACAGACTCGGTGGTGTATTCTGCCGACAAGCTTTTTGCCACTCTTGACCCGACCATACGCAAGCTTGAGCTAGGCGCTGGGGAACATGCCCTGATTGTTGATACGGTGGGTTTTATTAATAACCTGCCGCACGAGCTGATCGACTCGTTCCGTTCTACGTTACAGGAGACTCGTGAAGCAACGGTTCTTCTGCATGTGCTGGACGCCTCCGACCCGGCACTGACAGACCGGCGCCAGCAAGTGCAGGAGGTGTTGACGGAAATTGGCGCAGATGTGCCGCAGATTCTGGTTTTTAATAAAATAGATATGCTTGATGCCAGCGCTCGCGAGCAATTGAAGGACGAGCTGCTGGGAGAGGACGGGGTGGCGGTATCGGCGATCAGCGGTGAAGGAATTGACAAGCTGTTGCAGCGAATTGCCGACAGAGTCAGGCCTCACCGGCGTCGTGGATGGCTTACGCTGTCTGCCCGGCAAGGGCGGGAACGAGCCTTGCTGTATGAAAACGACGCCGTAAAGGACGAACAAATCGGTTCCACAGGCGAATTTATTCTGCAGTTGGAAATCGCCGAACAGGACTGGCAGCGATTTCTGAAACAAACCGGTGTCGAGGCAGAGCTTGTAAACAGTCCTGTATGACGCCATATACCTTTTCGGGCGTAAAAGCCTTTTTCATATTTGAGTTGATAGACGCCCACTGTACGCCTAAACTTGGCTGCTTGGTCCCATGGAATATGTTGGGACTAATTTCTTGTTCAGCGGGTAATCGCAATATTTTCTACTAGCATTAGGATTCCGGCGCGTGCGCGCCTGTCTGGTAATTTTCTTGGAGTCGGCATGGCCTGGAACGAACCTGGGGGCAATAACAATGACCCTTGGGGTAATAAGAAGAACAACGATAGCGGTCCCCCGGATCTCGATGAGGTTTTTCGCAATCTGCAGAAAAAGCTGGAAGGCATCTTTGGCGGTAAGCGAGGTGGCGGAACCGGAGGCAGTGGCGGCGGTGGATTGGGTTTCCCCGGCAAATTAGGCTCTATCGGATTGATGGCACTGCTGTTTGTTGCGGCGTTGCTGTGGCTGCTTAGTGGCATCTACATCATTCAGCCTGCTGAGCGTGGTGTGGTGCAGCAGTTTGGCAAGTACGTTAAAACGACTCAACCCGGGCCACACTGGCGCTTTCCGTGGCCTGTGCAAAGTGTGCAGCGTGTGAACGTAGACCAAAACCGGGCCGTTGAGCTTAAATCTCAGGAGATTCTCACCAAAGACGAAAACATCGTTGAGATCGATCTGTCGGTACAGTACATAATTTCAGATGCCGGTGGGTACCTGTTTAATGTCACTGACCCTGACTCGACATTGCGCCAGGCTGCTGAAAGTGCCCTGCGTGAGACGGTGGGCTTAACCGTCATGGACCAGGTGATCACTGAAGGTCGCGGTATTATCCAGGCGGACACCAAAGAAAAGATTCAGGAAACTCTGGACAGCTATGAAGCCGGCGTGCTGGTGACTGCAATTAACCTGCAAAGTGCCCAGCCACCGGAAGCCGTGCAGGATGCCTTTTCAGATGCGATCAAGGCTCGCGAGGATCAGGAACGCTTTATCAACGAATCAGAAGCCTACAAAAACGGTCTGTTACCTCAGGCGCGTGGTGACGCGGTTATTGCTCTCGAGCAAGCACGTGCGTACCGCTCGCAGGTGGTCAACGCTGCTCAGGGTGAAGCCGCCCGATTTGAATCACTGTTAACGGAGTATACAAAAGCACCGGAAGTGACCAGGCAGCGTTTGTATCTTGAATCACTGGAGGCTGTTTTATCAAACAGCAGTAAGGTAATGGTTGATGTTGACGGTGGTAATAATCTGATGTACCTGCCAATTGACAAGCTAATGGGCGGTGCGGGTATTTCCAGTCCGGCTGTTGAAAGCGTCAATAACAATAGCGGGACCAAGTTTACAAACTCATTGCCAAGTGACCTGTTACCGGCAACGCGTACAGACGGCAGTCGGGCGCGATCACGGGAGACAAGATAATGTTTAGAGTAGTATTAATCGCTTTAGCGGTGGTTGCGTTTTTAGTGTCTGTAAACAGCACAGTGGCACCTTTTTTTAAGGTCGATGAGCGCGAGGTTGCGATCAAACTCTTTCTTGGTGAAATTGAAGAGGGACAATACGAGCCCGGGCTGCACTTCAAGCTGCCGTTTTTCAACACCGTTCACACCTTCGACAGTCGCATCATGAATATCGATGCCATCCCTGAGCGTGTTTTGACCAGTGAAAAGAAAAACGTGATTGTGTCTTCGTTTGTGAAGTGGAGGATCGAAGATCCGCACGAGTTTTTCAAAGCAACCGGCGGTGATAATCGTCGTGCAGAAAGGCTGTTGTCGCAGTTCATCAATAAAGGGATAAAGGATGCGATTGGTAAGCGAACAATGCAGGATGTTATCTCTGGTGAGCGACTGGAAATCATGCGGGAAGTCGCTGTAGCGACCAATATACAAGCCAAGCCGTTGGGAGTCGAAATCGTCGATGTCCGGGTGAAGAAAGTCGAGCTTCCGGAAGACGTGAGTGATTCGGTGTATAGCCGTATGCGTCAGGAGCGTGCGAAAGTGGCAAAAGACTTTCGCTCTAAAGGTCAGGAAAAAGCCAAGGGTATCGTCGCCGACGCCGAGCGGCAACGCTCAGTGCTACTGGCAGAGGCCTACAACGAGTCTGAGCAGATTCGCGGTAAAGCCGATGCAGAAGCGGCGGAAATTTATGCTAAGGCTTATGGTAAGGATCCGGACTTCTACACTATGTATAGAAGCCTCAATGCTTACAAGACCACCTTTAGTGGAAAAAATGACGTATTATTGATCAAGCCTGACTCGCAGTTTTTCAAGTACTTCAATAGTGCTGACGGAAATTAACATAGCGAAGTATTGATCAGACGCTCCAGAGCAGGTAAACCAACGGCTTGTAATGCAAGCCGCAATGAACCGCAACCAGAGCCTGGACATGGCCGGAGAAATCCTAACCGCGATCGCCCTCGTCCTTGTGATTGAGGGATTGTTACCTGCTATTAGTCCATCTGCGTATAAGCGAGCTGCTTTAGAGCTCGCGTCGAAGTCCTCCCGCGGTATCCGTATAACAGGTCTGGCACTAATGGTGGCGGGCACGATACTATTGCAGTTTGTGCATTAACTTCTCAACCTGAGCCAAAGAATTAAGCGATTGAATACGCAAGGCCAAAACCACTGGCAATTGCCAGAGGGCATGGACGAAATGCTGCCTCAGGAGGCGCATATCCGTGAGCACCTCAGGCGTCGTATCTACGACTTGCACCTGAGCTGGGGCTACCAGCCTGTACATCCGCCGTTTGTGGAGTATCTGGAGTCATTGTTGTCGAGCGCCGGGCGCGATTTTGACCGGCAGACGTTTAAAATTGTCGATCCCGCCAGTGGCAGGATGATGGGGGTGCGTGCAGACATGACACCGCAGGTGGCGCGCATTGACGCGCACCAGCTAAACGGCATAGACATCTCGCGACTGTTCTACCTGGGTACGGTAATACGTGCCTATGGTGACGGAGCTGGTGGGCGCAGTCCGCTGCAGCTGGGGGCCGAGCTTTTTGGCCATAGCGGTATCGACAGCGATCTCGAAATTATTCAGCTGATGCTGGCGGCACTCAACAATGTAGGTGTGCGCGATATTCATCTTGATCTGGGGCATGTGGAAATTTATCGCAGCCTGCTGGAACGTCTCGAATTGTCCTCTGTTGATCAGGCAGCACTTTTTGATTTACTGCAGCGTAAAGCAGAATCCGATATAAGCCAGTTTGCAGGTTCCCTTGGTATCGCCGATCGAGACAAGGAGTTACTTTGTCAGCTTTGTACCCTGAATGGTGACGAGAGCGTGTTGGACCGGGCAGAGACGATTCTGGGTGTCTATGGTGATAAGATGCTGGGCGCAATTGATGGCCTGCGTAAGGTTGGACAGGCGCTCGGTGTGCTCAATGATAGTGCCGTAGTTCACTATGATCTTGCAGAACTGAGAGGGTACCAGTACCACAACGGGATAGTGTTTGCGGCCTATGTGCCGGGCAGGGGCGCGGAGATAGCGCGGGGTGGTCGATACGACGGCATTGGTGAAGTGTTCGGCAGTGCCCGACCTGCGACCGGTTATAGTACTGATTTAAAAACGTTAATGAGTCTGGTGTCATCAGCTGATCCATCCATTGTGAAGCGAGGTATTCTCGCGCCAATGAGTGGATCATCAGCAGATGCCACGCAGAGGCTGCGCGCGAAGATACAGCAACTGCGATCAGCTGGTGAAATCGTCATTGTGCAGCTTGGCAAGAGTGAAGCATCTATGTGTGATCAAATTTTAGTAGAACAAGGTAGCGACTGGCTGCTGGAGAATTGTTAGGTGGCAAAGAATGTTGTGGTACTCGGTACACAGTGGGGCGACGAAGGAAAAGGCAAAATTGTCGACCTGCTAACCCGGCATGCATCTGTTGTGGTGCGCTATCAGGGAGGGCACAACGCCGGCCATACCCTGGTTATTGATGGAAAAAAAACAGTATTACATTTGATTCCTTCCGGTGTGATGCACGATGGTGTTGAGTGTGTGATCGGCAACGGTGTGGTGTTATCACCCGACGCATTGCTGGCAGAAATAAAATCACTGGAGAAAGCCGGCACGCGTGTGCAGGATAAAATAAAAATCAGCGATGCCTGCACCCTGATTTTGCCTTACCACGTGGCGCTCGATCAGGCGCGTGAAAAAGCCGCTAACAAAGACGCCATTGGAACCACAGGTCGTGGTATCGGTCCGGCCTATGAAGATAAGGTAGCCAGACGCGCGGTGAGAGTTGCTGATCTGTTTGATTCTGAAACGTTAAAACGAAAGATCGATGCAGCTTTGGAGCTACACAATTTTGTACTTGAAGGTTTGCACAAGGTAGATCCCGTCGATCCGCAACAGGTGTACGAGCAGTGTCTTGAATTTGCCGCACAGATCCGCCCGATGGTGATCGATTGCGCAGGGTATCTGCATGATATCCAAAGTAAAGGCGCTAGTTTGTTGCTGGAAGGTGCACAGGGCACGTTGCTGGATATCGACCACGGAACTTATCCGTTTGTCACCTCATCGAACACCGTCGCGGGTTCTGCAACCTCGGGTTGCGGTATTGGTCCCTCGGCAATCGATTACGTCATGGGCATTACCAAGGCGTACACCACCAGGGTAGGCGCTGGTCCCTTTCCAACCGAACTCGATGACAGTGTTGGTCAGCATCTGGGAGAAAAGGGCCACGAATTCGGTGCTACCACCGGGCGTGCGCGTCGATGTGGCTGGTTTGATGCTATAGCGGTAAAGCGGGCGTGTATCATCAGTGGTGTGACCGGCTTATGTATCACCAAGCTCGATGTCCTTGACGGTCTGGAGGAACTCAAAATATCGGTTGGTTATGAGCTGGATGGAAAATCGATCAGTCATCTGCCGTCAGGCGCTGAGCAGATTTCCAGATGCGTTCCGGTTTATGAGTCCATGCCCGGCTGGACGGATGCCACCGAAGGTGTGGTTGAATACGACGCCTTGCCAGCTAATGCAAAAGCCTACCTTGCGCGGCTTGCAGAGCTTACCGGAACGCCCGTACACATTGTGTCCACAGGGCCTGATCGTCGCGAGACTATTGTGTTGGAAAACCCGTTTGGCTAGCCTCAGACAGTAGTTTCCGGACAGCAACCGGGACGGGCAAAGAGAGATCGACCGTTAGTCGATCTGAAAATTGTTCTCAAAAGCAGCGGGTGCTGTCTCTTGAGAATGTCTGACCGTCACAAGGCAGACAAACAAAAGTGTCTTATAAGCAGTCAATTGACAAGCGGCTCGGAGTAAACCACAGTCGCTTTACGAATGGCAGTTTTTAGGAAAAAAACAAATAAGATGGTGCCGAGAAGAGGACTTGAACCTCCACGGGGTTACCCCCACTAGCACCTGAAGCTAGCGCGTCTACCAATTCCGCCACCTCGGCAAAGATGGAGTAGATCTAAGCGCGCCACTATAGAAGTCTGCACCGCACATGTCAATTGGCCGATGGCTTTTTGTATCGAATTTCACCAGATAAAAGAAACTGCCATAGGGCAGAATGGTGTTTGTGTGGTGCCATATTGAGAAATGAAAACTATGGCTAAGAAAAAGCCCGGACGCTCGCGTCCAAAAAATAAAAATGATAAGTCTGCAGATCGAAAATCTCGCGGACGAAAAAGTGCAGGTGGGAAGTCTTCCCGTGCCAAAGGCGACCGTGAAAAGGGCCGGCCGGCTCAGAGCCCGAGGCAGTACCAGTTTGAGATAGCCAGTCGTGATTCCCTGCTTGAGCTACTGGCAACAGCGGGTAGCCCACTGACACATGAGCAGGTCGCCGATGCGCTGGAAATGTATGCGCGTGATGAGAAGTTTGAGGCGCTCGGCAAGCGTCTCGGGGCGATGGCGCGTGACGGGCAGATTATCCGTAACCGGCGCGGCGCTTATCTTCCGGTCGATGAAGAAAACCTGATCAGAGGGCGGGTTTCAGCCCATCCGGATGGTTTCGGGTTTCTGATTAATGAGCATGGTGGAGACGATGTCTTTCTGAGTGCTCGGCAAATGCGGCGGGTGCTCGATGGTGACCGCGTAGTAGTAAACATCACCGGCACTGACCGCCGTGGCCGCTCAGAGGGCTCGATAGTCGATGTAGTCGAACGTGCCAATAAGACAATAGTGGGCCGGCTTGGTATAAGTCAGGGGGTGGCGGTGCTGCATCCGGACAACAAACGTATTGTCCATGAAATATTGATTAGCGATACCGGTACGGCCAAAGACGGCCAGATTGTACTGGCAGAGATTATTGAGCAGCCGACAAATCGACGCTCGCCGATAGGCTCTGTCATCGAAGTGCTGGGGGAGCAGATGGCTCCGGGCATGGAGATCGATATTGCCATTCGCTCCCGTGATATCCCCGAGGTCTGGCCGCAGGAGGTCTTGTCAGAAAGTGGTGCAATTGCCACTGAAGTTGACCCGGCCGTGATCAAAGAGCGCAAAGATATTAGATCAACACCACTGGTGACGATTGATGGCGAGGACGCGCGTGATTTTGATGACGCTGTGTTTGCCGAAGTGAAGCCTTACGGCTGGCGACTGGTGGTGGCAATTGCCGATGTATCCCACTACGTACAGGTAAATTCGGCACTTGATAACGAAGCATTTAACCGTGGAACATCAGTCTACTTTCCGCAACGGGTCATACCCATGCTGCCGGAGAGCTTATCCAACGGTTTATGTTCTCTTAACCCTGACGTCAATCGTTTGTGTATGGTTTGCGATATGGGAATTACCCATGAAGGTGAAATCAAACGGGCGCGATTTTATCCAGCCACGATGCGTTCGCATGCAAGACTGACGTACACCCAGGTAAATGATTTTCTGCAAGGTGATATCGACGCCGCGCAGCATATAGGTGCGCTGGGCAAGCACTTGCGCACTCTGCACGATATGTATCAGGCAATGCGTGAGGCGAGGGCTGCACGTGGCGCTATTGAGTTTGAAAGTACCGAGACAAGAATTGTCTTTAACGATGATTTAAAGATCGAGAATTTACTGCCGGTTATACGCAATGATGCCCACATGTTGATTGAAGAATGCATGATTGCGGCAAACATAAGTGCGGCGCGTTTTGTTGAAAAACGCAGAGTGCCAGGTTTATTCAGAGTCCACGAAGGGCCAGGTGAAGATAAGCTGGTTGATGTCCGCAAGTTTCTGGCTCAGCGTTCATTGTCATTAGGTGGTGGAGACAAGCCACAGGCATCTGATTATGCTCGTACACTGCAAGACGCGCAGGGGCGTGCCGATCTGCTGGTCATACAAACTGTGTTGTTGCGTTCAATGAATCAGGCGGTGTACACCACCCGCAATAACGGCCATTTTGGTCTGGCGCTTGAAGAATACGCCCACTTTACTTCACCAATCAGACGCTATCCGGATTTAATGATTCATCGCGCCATTAAACACATGCTGGTGCACAAGAGCAAAGACAGCTTTGCCTACGACGGAGCCAGAGTCGCCGAAATAGGTGATCATTGTTCTGTCACCGAACGTCGAGCAGAGGCCGCGGTTCGCGATGTGGTTGCCTGGCTCAAGTGCGAGTACATGCAGGATCAGATTGGTACTACCCATGGTGGCGTGGTCACCGCTGTGACGTCGTTTGGTATTTTTGTCGAACTTGCTGACATTCACGTGGAAGGTCTGGTTCATATCACCTCTCTGCCACAGGATTTCTATGACTTTGATTCGGTCAACCATCGCCTGCTTGGGCGAGCGGGTGGTCGTAGCTTTGAGCTTGGGCAGAAAGTCGAAGTGCTGGTCGCGGCAGTAAATCTGGATGAACGTAAAATTGATTTTCAACTGAGCGACAATCAACCGGTGCTGCATGGTGATTCTGATGGCGGTCCGTGGGGCAATGCTCAGAAAAAGAGGAAGGACCGGGGAAGTAAGTCGGCAGGCAAGAAGACGGCAGGCAATAAAAAAGAAACAAAAAAAGCCAAAAAGAAAACAAGCCGCAAGAAGGTTCAAAAAAAGAAAGCCGGCAGTAAAACCCGGGCGGTGAAAACTAAAACTGTACAGGAAGCTTCAGGCCGCAGTAAATCGACCGGTGTAAAGTCTGCCAGTACTAAACCTGCCAGTACGAAACCTACCGGTACGAAACCAACCAGTACTGAACCTGTCGGAACTAAATCTTCAGGCACTACAGTAGCCGCAGCTAAAGCGGTAGCGCGCAAAGCAGCTGCTAAAAAGAAATCTGCCGCAAAGAAGGTCAGTAAAGTGGTACGTAAAAAACGCGTGACAAAGAAGACGTGAAGTCGCATACCGTTTTTGGCATCCATGCAGTTACTGCAATTGTCGCTAAAAATGCAGCGGCGGTGAATATTGTTTATCTATCGGATGATCGCAATGACAAACGTCTGGCGGACATTGAGTCTTTGGCAAAAGAAAACAATGTTGCACTGGAGCGCATAGAGCGTCGCGAACTGGACAGGCGTTTCAGCGGCGAGCGGCATCAGGGAGTGGTTGCCGAATGTAAACCAAAAGAGCCACTGAGCGAGCCGCAAATGCTGAAGATGCTCTCCGGTCTCTCGGCACCGGCGCTGGTTCTGATTCTTGACGGGGTCACTGATCCGCACAATCTCGGGGCTATTCTTCGAACTGCAGATGCGGCCGGAGTGCATTGTGTAATTGCACCGAAAAATGCCAGCGTGGGTATTACACCGGTGGTTCGAAAGGTGGCGTCCGGGGCTGCAGAGACGGTGGCGTTTTGTCAGGTAGCTAATCTGGCCCGCTCGTTGGCGGAGCTGCGTTCGATCGGGATCTGGTTATATGGCGCGGCGGCCGGTGAGCAATCCGTCGAGTACAGCTCGATAGATTACCGTGGACCGGTGGGGCTGGTCATGGGGGCTGAAGGCAAAGGGTTGCGCAGGCTTACCAAACAGGCGTGTGACGGGCTAATTAGCATACCGATGGCGGGATACGTCGAGAGCCTTAATGTGTCGGTGGCGACTGGCATTTGTCTGTATGAGATAGTCCGTCAGCGTGCCGATTAGTGCAGGGAGAGCGGTGCGGGCAGTGTGATTTTATTTGCTGGAGCGAAAGTTGAACATCCCGCTGGATAATTGATTTTGCGATTGGCAAATAGCCATATCAACCTTCAAATTAGTTTCACCATCCTTTACAGATATGGTATAATTGGCGGTTAGCCGTACACAATTCGAATAACTCCTTGTCCAGTGCTGATAATGGCGCGGGCAATAATCCATAGGAGCAGCAATGCGACACTACGAAATCGTTTTTCTGGTGCATCCAGACCAGAGTGAGCAAGTCCCGGCCATGGTAGAGCGATACCGCGGCATTATTGAAAATTCCGGTGGCGCTGTGCACCGTGAAGAGGACTGGGGCAGACGCCAGCTTGCCTACCCGATCAACAAGGTTTACAAAGCGCACTATATTCTGCTGAATATCGAGTCTACTCATGAGTCGCTCGAAGAGTTAACAAGTGCGTTCCGCTTCAATGACGCTGTTATCCGTCACATGGTTCTTCAGCGCAAGCAGGCAGTAACCGCTGAATCACCTCTGTTAAAACGCGAAGAAGAAGAAACCCGTCGTCCACGTGAAGACCGCAGCGATTCAAGCGGCTCTTCTGACGCGGAAGACCGACCAGCGTACAACGTGAATGAAGGCGAGCCTTCAATCGTTGAAGAAGCAGCGGCAGCACCTGAATCAACCGGATCAGAACCAGTTGAAACCAACAGCGCAGAATCAGGAGAATAACCATGGCTCGTTTTTTCAGACGTAAGAAATACTGTCGTTTCACTGCAGAGAACATCGCCCACATCGACTACAAAGATCTTGAGTTGTTAAAGGCGTACGTCACTGAAACCGGTAAAATTGTGCCAAGCCGAATCACCGGCACCAGCGCACGTTACCAGCGTCAGTTGGCCACAGCGGTCAAGCGTGCTCGTTTTCTGGCATTGCTTCCTTACAGCGATCAACATTAGCGAAGGGATTTTGTCAGGTAGACCAGTAACAGCTTTATGTTTCAAGCGCTCGCAGCTTATGCAGTGCGTGGACCTCTTCAGGCGGCGTTAGTCGCCTCGAGTACACTGGTTTTATCAACGCTTCTGGCACCACTTGTGGTTGTCAGTAGCGCCGTGGTTGCTTTGGTCTGGATGCGTGCAGGCCCCGGGGCGGGTGCACTGGCGGTAGGGTTGTCTCTGCTGCTTTCGACCATCATCGCTTCATTTTCGGCGCTTCCGGCACTTGCTCCGGCAGGTGTAATGATTTCATCGTGGTTACCGGTCATCGTGATGGCGTGGGTACTACGCGACACCATCAGTTTAAATCTGGCTTTGCTGGCCGGTGCAGTGTTGGTGGGGTTGATTATACTGGTTGTCTATGTAGTGGTACCTGATCCTGCGGCGAGTTGGCAGGCGCTTTTTACCCGATTGCTTGACAACCCCAACCTGACCCCGCGTAACTTGCAGGGGCTGAAACCTGAAGAAGTACAGGATCTTCTGGCCACAGCGAGCAAGTTTGTAACTGGGTTATACGCGGCTATATTGTTTGTATTGGCAGCGTTGAGTTTATTGCTTGCGCGTTCATGGCAGGCACATTTGTACAATCCCGGTGGATTGCAAAAAGAATTTCACGAGCTTCGTTATGGAGTATCGGCAAGTATTGCAGGGCTGGCGATTGTACTTGCGGCAGTGATTACACGACTCGAGGTTTTTTACAGCCTTGGTATAGTAGTTTGTGCGGTATTTTCGCTGCAGGGAATGGCTATTGTTCATGCCCTGATTGCGCGGCGTAATCTGACCAGAGGCTGGTTGATCGGCGCTTATGTGTTGGTGTTGTTTCTGTTACCTGAGTCATTGTTGTTTTTAGCGGCGATGGGCTTAACAGACACATGGACCAAATACAGAACAAGAATTGGAAACAAGACCCGTGACGACGGGGAAACTTAACAGGTGAAAGAATATGCAAGTCATCTTGCTTGAAAAGATCAGTAATGTAGGCAGCTTGGGTGATCTGGTTGAGGTTAAGCCGGGTTTTGCGCGTAATTTCCTGCTGCCTTCCGGTAAAGCTCAAATGGCGACCAAGGCCAATATCGAAGAGTTTGAGACCAAGCGAGCCGAGTATGAAGCTCAGCAGTCTTCATTGCTGGAAGCCGCCAAGCAGCGTGCCGCGTCACTCGAAGGTGCCAGTGTTACGGTTCTGGCCAGAGCCGGTAATGAAGGTAAGCTTTTCGGTTCAGTGGGCGGAGAAGAAATTGCCAATGCATTTGCCGCCAGCAACCTGCCAGTTGAAAAGCGTGAATTGCGCTTGCCTGAGGGACCACTGCGTAACACAGGTGAGCACGAAATCGTGCTGCACATACATCCCGAGGTGGATGTGACAGTTAAGGTTGTTGTTGAAGGTGAAGAAGAGTAGTTGATCTGTCTTAACCGGGTTGGCCAGGGTTATCCTGGCTGCCTGACAGGGTGCCTGAATAGATGTGTACAAACGGGCACCTCTGGTGCCTCTGCCAATTGTGTTCTGTCGAATCCGGTGCTGAAGCGGGGTAGATAAATGAACAGGACAACGGGCAAGAAAGATCGTTCCCCCCATCCTACGGCTTCGCGCCTGGTGTGTAGTTCGAGTCGATGTAGTCACAACCCCGAACCGGCCGCGGGCGCTGCGGTCGCGTTATTTTATTGCGCTGAATAGAAAGATTTCGATGTAAGTTGGTGCCGTGAGAAGGATGGCTGTTTGTCAGATTTATCGTCTAATTTAATGTCATGTCTCTTCATTATTTCGGTAAAATAACCGGCCGTGATCCGTAACTGGCCCATCGATTGGCTACTCCATATCCGCTAGATAACGACTCCGCTGCCATCCGGTTGCCGCCGCATTCAATCGAAGCCGAGCGTTCAGTACTTGGTGCGCTGATTCTGACCGGCGATGCCTGGGATAAAATTGCGGATATCGTCGTAGAAGAGGATTTCTACCGCAACGACCACCGGCTCATTTTTCGGGCGATTGAATATCTCTCAGAGTTAAACGCTCCGCGTGATGCGGTGACGGTATCCGAGCGGTTGGAAAATGCCGGTGACCTCGCCGAAACCGGCGGGCTGGCCTACCTGGTCGAACTGGCAGAGCACACCCCCAGTGCAACCAATGTTGTAGCCTATGCGACTATCGTGCGTGAGCGATCAGTGTTGCGGCAACTCATTTCAACGTGTAATTCAGTTGCTGATCTGGCGTTCCGGCCCGAAGGTCTGACAGTGGCTGAAATTCTCGACTCGGCCGAAACCCAGATGTTCAGGATTGCTGATCAAACCAGTCGGTCAACGACGGGACTGACAAAGGTCGGTGAAATCATGCAATCGACCAAAGAAAAGCTGGAAGAGCTTGGCGAGAACCCCAGTTCACTTACAGGGGTGTCAACGGGCTATACCGATCTGGATAAAATCACCTCTGGTTTGCAGAAATCTGATCTGATTATTCTCGCCGGCCGACCTTCAATGGGTAAGACCTCGTTTGCGATGAACCTTGTCGAGAACGTAGCGTTAAACCCGGATCAGGATTTGCCCGTGGCAATGTTCAGTATGGAAATGCCGGGTGAGCAACTGTGTATGCGGATGATCGCATCGTTGAGCAAAATCGAGTTGAACAGGGTACGTAACGGACTGCTCAATGATGCTGACTGGGCAAGAATCACCTCGGCAACCAATATACTTCACCAGCACAGCCGTATCTATATTGATGAGACTCCAGGTATGTCCCCTACCGAAGTCAGGGCGCGTTGCAGAAGACTGCACCGCGAGCACGGCGGTATCGGTCTGGTGGTGATCGACTACCTGCAGTTAATGCAAACCGGTACCCGTACGGAAAACCGAGCGACGGAAATTTCGGAAATTTCACGTTCACTTAAAGCGTTGGCAAAAGAACTATCAGTGCCGGTTATTGCGTTGTCGCAGTTAAACCGAAGCCTGGAAAGCCGTCCCGATCGTCGACCGATTATGTCCGATTTGCGTGAGTCCGGAGCGATAGAGCAAGACGCCGATGTCATTGCATTTGTCTACCGCGATGAGGTGTATAACCCTGAATCACCGGATAAAGGCACCGCGGAAATATTGATTCGTAAACAGCGTAATGGACCGACCGGTATGGTGCGGTTAACGTTTAACGGTATGTGGACCCGCTTTGATAATTACGCCAATGAACATTACGGCGGTATTCAGGATCTCGATGAGTAATATCGATGGATACGATCAGCAGGCATAATCGTTACGTCAATATACGCATTGATCTTGCCGCCATACGGCATAACTTTAATCGTGTCCGTGCTGCCGCTCCCGGCAAGAAAATATTCAGTGTTGTTAAGGCTGATGCCTATGGGCACGGGCTTGAACAAGTTGTGCGGGCACTGCAGGATTCCGATGGCTTTGCGGTTGCTAATGTGCCAGAAGGGCTGGCGGTCAGACAGGTCAATGCCGAAAAACCCGTGTTGGTGCTGCAGGGGTTTTACTCAACATCGCAGTTGAACAATTGTATTCAGTCGGGACTTTGGCCGGTAATCCACCATATCGATCAAATAAAAATGCTTGAAACTACTAACAACGCCTCGCTTGTTTGTTGGGTGAAGGTCGATACCGGCATGGGGCGACTGGGTGTGAAACCAGCCCGGTTTGCAGAGGTTATTCAGATGTTAGGCAAATCTTCTGTCACGGTTGGCGGAGTGATGACACATCTGGCCGCGGCCGATAGCCGCAGGAATATGTCCACTGAAAGACAGTTAAAAGTGTTTCGTTCGCTGCGCCCTGGTGACTCTATACCCCGGTCAGTTGCGAACTCGGCAGCGTTGTTGAGTCGCAGTGACAGTCATTATGACTGGGTGCGACCGGGCATCATGCTCTACGGTGCTGATCCATTCCAGAGTGATGAAAATTCGATGCAATCTTCTGCGCGGCCATTGGAAACCGACTTCGGTCTTCAGCCGGCGATGCGGGTAACTGCGCCGGTGATCGCAATTCGGGATTTCAAGCGAGGTGACAGAATTGGCTATGGTGGACTTTACGAGTGTTCAGGGCAAACCCGTGTTGCCGTAGTGGGTGCCGGATATGGCGATGGTTATCCGCGCACCATTCCTGCCGGGACCTGTGTCATGTTTGGTAATCGCCGGTGCCCTGTGGTGGGTCGCGTGTCGATGGATTCGATGAGTGTGGATGTCAGTGGTTTATCTGTCGCTCCTCCTCTGGATTACCCGGTGACTCTGTGGGGCCATGAGAAACTGCGAGTCGATGAAATAGCCACTGGCATGGGTACAATACCCTACGAATTGTTATGTTCAATTAAAGGCAGACGCAGTTGGATTGATCCCTCCCCTGAGGCCAATATTCGCAATATTACAGATGACAAGTCAGTTTGATGACGGTAACATAGTGTTTCATAAGGTTTATACAATGCAAATTCGTGTCTGTCCCTGTTATCGGGGAAGTATAACTACGGTAGAGTACGGTGTCTGCGCCAACCCCTAATGTGAGTATGAGAAAAGGGCAGCAGTAGAAATAGTCTGGCATGAAGAATGTGTGCATGCGAGGATGGTACGGCTCTTTGAGTTTGTGTGTGAGGTCACGGAAAATAAATGAAACCAATCAGAAAAGCGGTGTTTCCTGTAGCGGGAATGGGAACACGATTTTTACCGGCAACTAAAGCAAATCCCAAGGAAATGCTGCCAGTCGTGGACAAACCGCTGATACAGTATGCAGCGGAAGAAGCTGTAGCGGCGGGTATAGATACCCTGATTTTTGTGACAGGCCGTAACAAGCGATCAATCGAAGATCATTTCGACACTGCTTATGAGCTTGAGCGTGAGCTGGAAGAACGCAATAAAGAAAAGATGCTGCGTATTGTGCGCGAAATCCTGCCACCACATGCAAAGTGCGTGTTTATACGTCAGTCAGAGGCTCTGGGCCTGGGGCATGCTGTGCTTTGTGCCAAGCCTGTTGTCGGGGACGAGCCATTTGCCGTTATTCTGGCAGATGATTTAATTAGCTCGGATGATCAACCAGTACTGAGCCAGATGGTTGATGTCTACAACTATCAACATTGTTCTGTATTGGGTGTTCAGGAAGTCCCGATGGAAGAAGTGCATCAATACGGTGTGGTTGACGCCCGTGATGCAAGTGATCGTGTCTATGAAGTTAACGGCATGGTTGAAAAACCGGCACAAGCAGATGCGCCGTCTAATCTGGCAGTGGTTGGTCGCTACATATTAACGCCCAGGCTGTTTGATCTGCTGGAGACGCAGGAACGCGGTGCGGGAAATGAAATCCAGCTGACCGATGCGATTGCCAGACTATTAGGTTCGCAACGTGTACTAGCTTACAACTTCAAAGGTAAGCGCTTCGATTGCGGTAGTAAGCTTGGTTATTTGCAGGCACAGGTTGAATACGCGCTGGCACATGATGAAGTGGGTGATGATTTCAGAGATTACCTGTCAACTCTCGATTTGGGTGCGATTGAGCAGAAGCAGGCTGCCAATGGGTAGTTTGTTGACTATCAGTTGATGCAAAAAGGCGCCCTGTGAGCGCCTTTTTTATTTGTACGGATTTGTCATTTGCTTTAGATGTTTACTAGTCAGCTAAGTAGCTTGCCGTCCATAACCTATTCGACGCCTTGTCCGCAAGTTGCCTGACACTTTTCACGGCAAAAAGACCAAATACCTTTTTATATTGATCCGCTGTTGTCTTACGCGGCGGTGGTGATGAGGTTTTGCCCGGATAAGTACTGTGAACGAAAACGACTGCACTCACCGTGTAAAAACCGGAGCCTATATACTTCTCGAAAATGTGTCGTAAATCGCCAATCCGTATTGGTAGGTTGCGTGGTATTAATGCATCTACAATCTGTGAGTTTATAGCGATGGCTGAAAAGAAAAAAAGATCGAGACGTGGTGCTCGAGCGGCGAAGATGGCGGAGCGTGGCAGACCGCTATCGGTCGATGAGCGCGCTGTAAACCCGGGTATGTTGAGTGGGCGCTTTGCACCGCTGTCTGATCCGGATATTAGTAAAGTCAACGAAGCCGTGATGGATGTGCTTGAGAATATCGGGCTTTCACAGGCGATTCCCTCTTGTGTTGATGCGGTAAAAAAAGGCGGTGGTACGTACAAGGATGGGCGCTTGCATTTTCCCCGTTCGCTGGTTGAGGACACTATTGCCAATTGTGGTCGTGATTTTACACTTTATGGCCAACGTCCCGAGCACGATATCGATATCAGCAGCTCGAAAATGTATTTTGGAACCGCCGGTGCCGCTGTTCATATAGTCGATGTTGAAAGCCGGGAATATCGGGACTCAACGCTTGCGGATCTGTATAACATTGCCCGGATTGTCGACAAAATGGATCACATTCACTATTTTCAGCGATCAATTGTCGCGCGCGACATGGTTGAACCGGAAGATCTCGATTTTAATACCTTATATGCCTCTGTCTCAGGCACCGCTAAACATGTTGGCAGCAGCTGGGTGGTTCCGGAACATGTAGATCAGTCACTAAAATTTCTGCACCGTATCGCAGGTTCAGAAGAGGCGTGGCGTGCCCGTCCGTTTGTTTCGATGTCATGCTGCTTTGTTGTACCTCCACTGCGGTTTGCAGAAGATGCCTGCGCTTGTCTTGAGGCAGCAGTCCATGGTGGCATGCCTGTATTGTTGCTCTCTGCAGGGCAGGCCGGGGCGACCAGTCCTGCGGCGATTGCAGGTTCAGTTGTTCAGTCAGTAGCTGAAGTACTGGCGGGCCTTGTGTATGTGAATATGCTGAAACCAAAGCATCCGGCTATCTTTGGTACCTGGCCGTTTGTTTCTGACCTGCGTACCGGGTCGATGAGTGGTGGAAGCGGTGAACAGGCTGTACTCATGGCTGCCTGTGGACAAATGGGTCGCTACTACAATTTACCTACGGGGGTGGCCGCGGGCATGGCTGACGCAAAGCTGCCTGATGCGCAATCGGGATATGAGAAAGGCTACACCGTCACACTTGCTGCTCACTCCGGCGCGAACATGATCTACGAATCTGCAGGTATGCACGCCAGTCTGTTGGGAGCGTGTCTGGAAAGTTATGTCATTGACAATGATATGCTGGGTGCGATAAACAGAACGGTAAGGGGTATCGATGTCAACGATGAAACATTATCGATTCAAACCATGCGGGACGTTTGTATTGATGGACCACTGCATTACCTGGGTCATCAGCAGACAATGAACCTGATGCAAAAGGAATATCTATACCCTGAAATCGGTGACCGCAACAGCCCCAAGGAATGGTATGAGAAAAACAGACCGGAGCTGTTAAAATCGGCTTCGGCGAAAGTGGAAGAAATTCTGGGCAATCACTATCCGGCACACATTTCAGCGGAGCTGGATGAGGCACTACGAAGTGAATTTAACGTGATGTTGCCGCGTAAAATAATGGTACCCGGGTCTTAGGTTAAAACAGAAGACAGAATATGATTCTGTCTTCTGCAACGCATCAGAATAAATTATTTAATTTCCAGCAGTTCTACTTCAAAGATAAGTGTTTCACCAGGTCCAATGTCAGCACCTGCACCGCGATCGCCATAGGCGAGCTCGGATGGGATAGTAAATTTGAATTTACTGCCGGTGTTCATTAGCTGAAGGCCTTCTGTCCAGCCGGCGATAACACCACCTAGTTTGAATTCAGCCGGGCTTCCGCGTTTTATTGAGCTGTCGAATTCCTTGCCGCTGATCAATGTACCTGCGTAGTGGACGCTGACGGAGTCTGAAGCCGATGGTTTGGGACCGGTGCCTTCGACTAATACTTCATATTGAAGACCAGACTCTGTCACTTTAACGCCTTCTCGCTTTTTATTATTTTCCAGGTAAGCCAGGCCTTCGGCTTTGGATTTGGCGCTTTTTTCAGCCATTGCTTTTTTTTCATACGTCTGCAACGTAGATTCTGCATCCTGAAGATTCATGGCTGCCTCTTTGCCTTCGTGTTGGGTGCGAATGGCTTCGATCAGTGCATCGTAGTCCAAATCACCGTAGCGACTGGTCACGCGATCCGCCAGCATTAGTCCCAGCGCATAACTGCGTTTTGATTTTTCGTCAGTCAAATCGACTTCTGCCAGCGCGGTGCCAGTGCAAAATCCGGTAACCAGTACGGTTAATAGTAATTTCTTCATGGGGCCCCAAATTAGTTAGATTGAAGGTAAAGCAATATGAGTTAGAGCAAAATCAGACGAATTGCTTTGAATTTAGTTCACTTGTCCAATATTGTAGCAAATTAACGCATAAATACCGGTGAGCACATTGAAATTTTACAGCTGCCAGACAGCGCCGAGTCCGACACGAGTGCGTATTTTTATCGCCGAGAAAGGTCTGCATATCCCTGTTGTTGAGGTGGACCTGGCAAACCGGGAACAACATTCGGACGCTTTTATTTCTATTAACCCTCATCGTACAGTGCCGGTGCTGGAACTTGACTGTGGTACCAGGTTAACCACAAGTATTGGCATTATGAGTTACCTGGAAACTGTGCACCCGCAGCCACCATTGATGGGCCGCAATGCGGTTGAGCGCGGGCAGGTCATTGACCTGGACTGGCGAATTGAACAACAGGGCTTCGCAGCTGTCGGAGAGGCATTTCGCAATCGATCAAAGGCATTTGCAAACAATGTGTTTACCGGAAAAGTTCAACATCAGCAAATTCCGCAATTAGTAGAGCGCGGCCGGTCAAGGGCGATGGAATTTTTCAGCTGGCTTGATGAACACTTGTCTGATCGGGAATATATTGCAGGAGAATTCTTTTCATTGGCAGATATCACTGCACTGGTAAGCATTGATTTTGCAAAATGGATAAAGCTTGAGCCTGCTCGAGATCAGCTGCGCCTTATGCGCTGGTATGACACGGTATCGAACAGACCTTCAGTGAAAAAAAACCAGAAGCCTGCGGGCTAGGCGAGAACCGCATACGTCAAGGTTGCATTGCAGACGGGTCTTTTATCGCCGTCTGCGTGCAGTGTTACCTCACCAAACACCAGTGTTTTACCCGCCTTAATAACTTTGCCGGTGGCGATGATGTCTTTGCCGACCACAGGTCTGAGGAAACTGGTATTTTGGTTCACTGTTGCGCAGTTGGTAAACTTGTTTAGTCCCACAAAACAGACGTACACCATGCAGGTATCGATCATTGCCATCAATGCCTGGCCACAAACCATGCCGCCGATCCGGCATAGCTTTTCGCTGTATGGCATGCGCATAACTACTTCCTCGCTGTTGATCCTCTCTATGGAAATATTCAGCTCCTGAATCCAGGGGGCAAAGATTTCGTCAAAGCGCCGGGTAGCGGTCTCACGTGTAATGACGAGTTGTTGCGGTGTGTCATTCAAGTTGGTTATTCCGAAAACGCTTAAGCGATAGATAGATAAACATTTCAGCCATGGTTAAATCCGGCGTCCTTCAGTAGTATGACACAGGACTGCAATGTCAGATAATCTCGTAGCTGATCTGCCCGCACTCGCTAAATTGCACGTCAGCCGTTGAAGCTGGAACTGCTTAGATAACACCAAGGCAAGTGCCGGTACTGACCCATTCATTGGCTTTGAGCCCTGACTTGCCTGATTGTAGTGGGTGTGCAGCCACAACGGTGAATTTAGCGGATGACCCGGTACCGCCGCACCGGTTTCGGTGTTGGTCTGGGGAGTTGTCAGCACTCGTGGCCAGAGATTGCATGGTGCAGGCGTCGTTGAGTGTTTCAATCGATGCGAATGGTGCAAGCGCTACCTGCTGTTGGCTGCCACACGCGTGGGCTAGTTGTTGCGCTGCTTGCTGTTTCGACATTTCTATTTTAGCTCTTGTTTGTTTGACACACCCGATGCATCGTATGTGCTTGAGCAGGTGTGGGCAAGTCCCCGATACAGGAGTTGTTTTGGATTCGGTTACTCAAATGGCATTAGGTGCTGCTATTGGCGAAATGGTGCTTGGCAGGCGTCTGGGCAACAAGGCGATGATCGTTGGCGCCATTGTCGGCAGTTTGCCCGACCTGGATGTTCTTATTCCATTTGACGGAGCGGTTGAGTCATTTACCTACCACCGCGGTTTCAGTCACAGCCTGATTGTGCTTACCCTGTTGTCTCCATGCATTGCCTTGCTTTTGCAACGTCTATGGCGAAAACCGCAGCTGCTGTTCAGGCAGTGGTGGTTAATGACCTGGCTGGCGTTAGTTACACACCCTTTACTCGACGGTTTTACGGTTTATGGCACACAGCTATTCTGGCCGGTGAGCAACTATCCGGTATCGGGTTCGAGTGTATTTATAATCGATCCGATCTACACCATATTGTTAATAAGCGGATTGTTGCTGGCCAGTCGACGCGGTATAAACGGCGCTGCATGGAATATGGCTGGTTTAATTTTATCTGCTGCGTATCTCTCGTGGTCTGTGATGGCTAAATTCATGGTTGAAAAAGCGGTGCTGGAAGCATTGGACCGGCAGGCGATCACTCACCATAGACTTCTCACTACCCCGATGCCGTTTAACACCATAGGCTGGCGTTTTGTCGCTATGCAGGACGATGGTTATCTTACCGGTTATTACTCGCTGCTTGATCCTGACGACAATGTGTTAGATACCTTTAGCTACCACTCCGATGAAAGTCTGTTGAGCGATATTCAGGATCATTGGCCGGTGCAGCGACTAAAAGAGTTCACACATGGGTTTTATAAGGTGCAACAGGCAGCTGATGAGGTACAGATGGTTGACCTGCGAATGGGGATTGAAGGTGCGTATATATTTGCGTTTACAGTAGGGCAGGTGACCGACTCAGGTGTCAGGCCGGTCAAGAGTCTGGAGGCGGAAACATCCAGAGATTTTTCAAACGCCAAATTACTCATGAAAAGAATTTTTGACCCGACTGTGGATTTACAGCGTTGATGGTGTCGAATATACAGTCAATTCCACTGATCGCCTCCTGAATTTGCGGACAGCCTAGGAGTCTGCGCGGTAGAAGTCTGCGTAGCGAGAACGTGCCATGGCGAGGGCCCTTGTCTTAGTAAAAGATGGTACGATCATTTGAGGCGCATAGTTGTTCAATTGTCCCGAAAATGATCGATAATTACTATCGCCTTGGGCGCACCGTCAGGGCGCGTTCGCAGTAGCAGAGGTTCTGCCGCGCCGGCTCCTAGGTAACTAATTTCCTGAGCCTGTCGTCGCTATAAGCGTCAAAAGAATTATGCGCTATGCCGAACCAGCCATTTAGTACCTGATCGTACAGAGCGCGATAATCCATTGTGTAGTCAGGATCACCATCCTCGCCCAGGTTGCCCAGATCAGTAGGGGTCCCATAGAGTCCGCCTTTTACACTGCCACCTAATACAAAGTGTGGTGCAGCAGTACCGTGGTCAGTACCGGCAGATTTATTTTCAGTGGCACGGCGACCAAATTCGGAGTAACTCATGACCAGAGTATTTTGCCACTCGCCATCGAATGTTAGTTGTGACGCGAATGCACCAAGGGCGTTAGCAAGTGTTGCTAATAGTTCAGAGTGTTTATAAGCCTGGTTTTCGTGTGTGTCAAAACCACTGAGCTGAACACGGAATACCGGTGTATCAACACCCGCTCTGATCAGTCTGACCACCTGTTGCAACTGTGCACCCAGCTTACCTCCGGGCAGGCGACGGACCTTTGGTGTGTTTTCAAGTTTCCGCGATAATCCCTGTAGCGATTTTTCAAGTTTTTCCATGCGTTGGCTGACCAGCTGCAGGGACTTGTTCATGGTCTTCGTTTTTAATATTGATGGTTGTCTGTCGGCAAGAAACTGCTCTGGCGATGTCATGCTAAGCCAGTGACCGCTAGTGCTTGAAAACAAATTCATATCACCCGCCAGACTGATGCCGTGTGCATCAATAATATTGCGCCCCAGACGATGTTCTATGTCATGCGTTAACCATCCCTGTCTGCCGGATTTAATTCCATCACCGCCCGTTTCCCAGAGCGCCATTGATTTAAAATGAGACCGATTGGGAGATGGGTAGCCGAGCCCGTGTATCCATGCCATGTTGTCCTGATTCCAAAGTTCCATAAGAGGCTTGAGCGACTGATGAATTGAAAAATCGTCATTGAGCTTAATGACGTCATTGTTCTTCAGTGCAATGGTGGGTCTGCTTTTATGATAGTTGTCGTCTGATAATGGTACCAGGGTATTGAGGCCGTCATTTGCGCCTGTTAATTCGACTAATATCAGTCGTTTACCGGTGCTGGCCAATGCATCATTGACGACCGATAAGCCCGCAGGGATTCCGATTCCTGCTATCAGTAGTTGTAGTAGTTGACGTCGGTTCATAATGCAGTCTAGTGGAGTTGAAAAGCGGGGTGATTTATCAGTGCTTCCAGTTGTACGGCAATTGGTTTTTCCTGTAGTTGATCCAGGCCCTTAAACCGGGTTTCAGATAAACCGGGCAACAACAGCTGAGACAGCGTAATTCCATCACGGATCAGATTGTCGCCGTGTTCAGCTAATGAGCTTGCAGTGGCTGGAATGTGTTGTGCCAGCCACCGCTCAGGCTTGTTGATTTTCATTTTTCTATTGATAGTGATCTGTGGAGCTGATGCCGAATCGTATTGGCCACTGCTTAACTTGCTGTGGTATTTTTTAAACAACTTTTGCCATTGTGCGATGGCTTGTCTTTTCTCCGGCCTGATCGGCCGGTGTGAGCTTACAGCTTCCTTTAAGAGGGACGGAGCGCTTGCCATCAGGCTGTAAACCAATTTTTCTTCGGTCTGTGTCAGGGAGTCATAGTGGCATTTCAAATTCTTATTTGCTGCCGCACCGGACATTGGAAACACCATTGATTTTCTATCCGGGGAGTCAGGGTCTGTCCAACTGCAATCCGGCCACTGCGAAACGCACTCCGGCCAGCAGCCAAAGGAATTCAATTCGAGTGTTGGCTCACCGCCGTTCTTTGATTTCAAGTGGAACGAAAATACAGGTGAAGTCCTGCTATCTGTGTGTAAGTTTTGCAGAGTCAGTGTGAGATCCAGTTTATCCGTCTTTTCTTTCCATCGAACCCAGTGTATGTGAACGGAAGACGCCTGTGGAGTTACCAGTGATGGCTGTACAGAAGGAAGCCGGGTCTGTTCAAGAGGCAGGCTTATGTTGCCCGCACAGTACAGGTTGCCGGCATCGGCTAGCGCACCTGGCGGGCAGTTGCTGGTCTGTCGACCCAGCGAGCTGTCGAGCCACTGGCGATCAAGGCTGATTCCGTCGACGTACATATTTCGATCGCCATCTTCCCCGGCACTATCGTTGAGATAATGTACGCGCAGCAACGCGGCTTCAGCCAGTGTGGTTTTAGGGATATCAAAATTAACTGTCTGCCAGGCTAAGTCTTCAGGAATCCTGAGGCGTCCGTACTTACGGGTGTCGTGGCCTCCGGCCAATTCTTGTCTGCCGCTATTCCACAACTCGTTGTCAGCAGCGTCAATCAAGTCGACCTTATAGTTGACCGGACCATGGTAGTCTTCTGCAGCCAACAGTACTTTCAGGCGGCTTTCATTGGTGCTGCTTGTCGGTGTTGAATACGCAGGCGTTGGCATCGTGTTGTTCATAGGGTTGCCGTTGCCGGTCATGGTGTTTTCAGTTGCTATCATAGACATACTATTCATATTGCCGATATCCGCGGTGGTGTCGCTCCCGCTAATGGCCAGGTTGTCTATGGCGTTGTAACGATTTAACAGTCGGCCGGTGGTTATCCAGGCATCCCCTTCGTTCCATCCGGAGACGTTGGGCGGGGCAAATAAATCCATGCCACTGCGTGCGAGTAACGACGGAATCTGCTGGTTGATTTTTTTCGGATATTCCATTGAACGTGCAAAACCGACGATAAGTTGCGCCGGAGACTTAACAAGCCCGGCGCGAAATTCATCTGACCAGAACTCCTTGCTTTCAAGTGTGGCTCGATAGAGACTGGTAATGTTGAAGTCGTTTTGCTTAAAATGTCGGGCAAGTTGTTCTACTGGATTGTGCCCCGCCTTATCGCTTGACGGTGGCTGGTCTGCGATAAATGCGTGCCAGAATTTGGTGGCAATAAATCTTGCAAGGGCCGGTTGTTGAAACAGTCTATCGACGAGGTCGTCGCCATCGAAATCAGCCGATTGACCAAACAACGTTTTGCGGCCGTTATCGTGGCTCCAGCTCTGAAATTCAAACGATAGATTTTTATTTTGAGATACGTTGTAACCGGTCAGGCTGCGTGCGGCTTCCCGTACGGTGTGTTCATCATAGTTGCCCTCTCCCAGAGTAAACAATTCCAAAAGTTCTCGTGCGAGGTTTTCGTTTGGTGCTGCCTTGCGGTTACTAATGTTATCCAGATAATTCAGCAGTGCCGGATCTCTGATCATTGCTTTGACAAGCTTTTTGAAATCTTCCATGCCCTGTTGTCTGAATGTCTGGTTTTGTCGTGCCAGAGCAATCGATTGCCTGTCAATGCTGTGGTAGCTGGTGGCAAAGTGATCGTGCCAGAATAAAACCATGCGCTCGCTTTGCGGGGAGTTGGTGGCAAGTAGATTGTTTACCCACCATTGACGCAACTCGATAAATTCTGAATCGCGTTCGCGGTCAAAGCGCCGTCTTTCTTCGGGCGACAAATCCTGTCGTGTCCAGAAAAGGGGGGCGGGCTCGTCGGTCCAGGCCGGCATTGGCAACTCAGGCGTGCTGCGAAAGCCTTGAATAATGAAGTCAATCGCCTGTGCCCGGCTTAATCCGCGCAGTGCTTTTAATTGGTTGGCAGAGACGCCGAATCCGGTGCGTGATATCAGGTGTCGCGCATCAGCATTCGATAGCGTTTTTGACAGCCATGGCGGTTGTGCGGCTGCTGACGATGAGACAAAGAGCAACAGGCTGGCAAAAACTATTTGCTTGAGGAGATGTTTCATCGCTAACAGTCCTGTGATCAACAAAGGTCAGCGGCAGTGAGGTTGCTGACAAAAAAATGCTGCCGGGTATAAGAGAGCCGTTACGCGATCCGGCATCCTTTACTGTCAGGGACAGTTTAGCAGTTTGTGGATTGCAGGTAATGCCCGGTGCCTGAATTTGAAAAGGACCCGGCAGCCAAAAGTGGATCTCGACAATAATTTTGTGGTGGCGGCTGCACTAATCGCTGTGCTTGAAGGTTTGTAATGGTGCATCGCCTGCGATAATTGACTCGCCGGGGTTCACAGGCCTGTTACAATATAGTGGTTTTGATTTGGAGAGCCCGCAGATGGCCGAAGACTGGGGACACCAGACTGATTTAGAGGTTCTGGAAAAATTAATTGATTTCAACAACCGCTTTATTGTCGATGCCGGATGTGGCGAGGGCGGGCTTAGTTACGCGCTGGCAAAACGCGGTGCCAGGGTATTGGGTATCGAGCCTGACCCTGTCCAGGCACAGAAAAATAATACTGCCCCGATTGTCGAGAATGTCGGGTTTGCACAGGCAGGTGCTGGCGATATACCGGTTGAGACACGTTCAGTTGATGGTGTCATTTTTGCAAATTCAATGCATCACGTCCCCGCGGATCATTACCCGATGGTCTTTGATGAGATGCTTCGCATCTTGCGAGCAGATGGTTTTCTGTATGTCATGGAGCCAGTCGCAAACGGTACTTATCAACACGCCATCGAATTGTTCCACGACGAAACTGTGGTGCGGCTTAATGCGTACAACGCGCTGGTAAAGTATGCACTGCCGCAATATACAACGATGCGTGAAATCTACTATGACGTTGATCGTACCTTCCGGAATTTTGATGAGTTCGCAGATCACTACATGAACTTGAGCTATAACCATTATTCAGCAGACAACGTGCGCAGCGATGCCGTTAAAAGCCGCTTTGAGAGTTGTCGTGATAGTCACGGGTCCTACACGTTGACTCAACCTATGCGTGTGAACTTCTACACGCGTCCCAAGCTATAAGTTAACAGCTGAGGCCTCTGGTAATGTCTTTAGGTGTTGCTTTCGTTAACGTGCTGATTGATTAATACCCAAAAGCTATTGATCATGCCTTTTTGTGAATTGAATAATTGATGAATACTGTACTAACCGGTGATATAGGTGGCACAAATGCGCGATTTGTATTGTTTGAAAATGGCAACTACGCCGCTGATACATTCAGGGTAATTCCGGTTATAAACCACAATAACCTCGGAGATGCTGTCGAAGAGTATCTGCAGCTTATTAATTGTACTTCTGTACAACAAGCTTCATTTTCTTTTGCCAGTACGCACGAGTATCAGGACAATATGGAGCTGACGAACAGCGATTTGAGTTTGTCGGTTTCCGGTTTGTTGAATCGATTCTCATTGCAGCGGTGCAGGGTGGTCAATGATTTTACGGCAGCCGCGGTGGGAATTATGAGCCTGCCAGCAGAGTGTCTGTCAGTAATTTCTCCGGGTAGTCCTGATCCGCAGGGCCCTCGTGCTGTGTTAGGGCCGGGGACCGGTCTGGGAGTGTCTGGTCTGGTTAACGCGGGAAAATATTGGTTGCCGTTACAGAGCCAGGGTGGTCATGTTTCGATGGCAGCTCAAACACAGCGTGAACTCGCGATCTATAAAATACTTGAAAAAAAATACACTCATGTGTCCGCTGAGCGGTACCTGTCCGGTATTGGTACCGTTGAGTTATATCAGGCTATTTGTCAGCTTGATGGTCTGTCGGCGACGTTTGAAAAAGCCGAACAAATAAGCGGCGCGGCAATAGCCGGACGCTGCGCAGTTTGTGGCGAAGTGATGCAATTGTTTTGCAAGTGGCTTGGTGTGGTTGCCAGTAATTTAGCGGTAACGCTGGGGGCTACAGGGGGTATTTATATTGCCGGCGGGATCGTGCCGCGATTAGGTGAATACTTCAAAGAGTCTGACTTCTTGTACTGGTTGCATAACAAAGGACGGTTTAGTGAGTTTGTAAAAGAAATGCCGGTTCGATTGGTGATGGAAGGTGAACCCGCATTGTATGGAAGCTTTACCTGCCTCGATGAGCACTATGATCAGTTTGGCTTCACCGTCACGGGGTAGTCTGAGTAGCAAGAACGCGCCCTTGCTTTTGATGTTGGCGGTTAAGAAATTACTCCAGGATTAAAAAAGTCGACTGATGTCGACTTTTTTTCCAGAGTCGGTCGGTTGCTAATTTCTCAACGAGGTGAGAATAATCTCTACTCGCCGGTTTGCCGTTCTGCCTGCTTCTGTGTCATTCGTGGCAACAGGGCTGATGTCGCCAACACCGGATGCAGATAGACGTTCTGCTGGAATACCGAAACCGGTCATATAAGACAGTGCTGATGCTGCACGGGCCAGTGACAATTCGTTATTACTGGCGAAGCGACTGTCTGCCCCGGTTGGAATGTTATCGGTATGCCCGACAATTTTTATATTCGAATCACCTCGATCGGCGATCTCTTTACCGATAGTGGCGAGCAGCCTTTGTCCACTGTTACTCAACACTGTGCCACCCCGTCTGAACAGGCCGGTATTTCCAACTTTAATTGCTACGCTATTGTTGCTGTGTGAAGTAACTTCGGTTCCATCCAGGTCAGCAAAGGCGGCCGTCAGGCCCGCTGATAGATTGTCAGCCCAATCGGTGCTTCCCAGCATCTGCTTTGCCTTGGTGGCTTCAGCAATGGCACTGTTTATCTGCACAAAAGATACCTCGGCAATCTGGTCGGTTTCTTTTTTAGCAGCCAATACTTCAGCTTCTTTCTCTTTGACCAGGTCGCTATAGTAGCCACGGCCCAGTAGTGCCCGTTCGAGAGCCAGTGCCAGTCTGGCGGACTCTGCCTTTTCCTGCTCCAACGCAGCTTTTCCTTGCTCTGTGGCGCTGTTTATCTGCGCAAAGGATACTTCGGCAAGCTGATCGGTTTCTTTTTTAGCGGCCAGTACTTCAGCTTCTTTCTCCTTGACCAGGTCGCTATAATAGCCACGGCCCAGTAGTGCCCGTTCGAGAGCCAGTGCCAGTCTGGCGGACTCTGCTTTTTCCTGCTCTAACGCTAATGTCTCTTGTTCCAGTGCCTTTTTGCTCTGTTTCAGTTCTTTGAGGTTGCCGATGAATTTCTTACTCAGAAATTTTCTACCCTGCTGAGCTCTGTCCAGCGACAGTGATAGCCGGGCGTTTTCTTTTCTTTCTTCCATCAGCTTGATTCGATTTCTATTTGATTGACGGCTAAGAAACTCTCTGCCTTTCAAGGCGCGCTGAAGTTCACCGTCCAGCTGTTCATTTTCATTGCTGACCTTTTTGAGGCTGTCCAGTTCATTGGAAAAGTAGTCGCGGCTGTCGGTGACCATATTCAATGATTTTGAGAGTTCAGCATTTTGTTTTGCCAGTTCACTCGAAGCACTTTGTGAGGCTCTGGATTCCTCCAGAACTTCCCGAACCCTTGCCTGCAGATAGCTGCGTCCGGTCTCGGCATTTTCGAGTTTTGATGTAAGACTTGCTATTTCGGCTTTCAGGGCGTCGACTCCCTCATGGCCCCCGCCAGCCTCGCCGCTCACGGTAAATATTGCAGATGCAGAGGCCGTTTGTGAATTTGCTTCATCTCCAAACGCTATGCAGCTGGTGGCCAGCAATACCAGATATACGGCAGCGTGTATTGTTCTTTCCATGAGACTATCCCCCAAATTATATTGAAATGCCGAGATTACACAGGCGCTGCTGCACCTGAATACGTACAGTTCTGTTAACAGTGATTCTAACCATCGGCACTGAGTATCACAAACTAATGATGAAGCGGGGTCGCAGACAAGCTGATTTTTTTAAGTTGTCCGTCCCTTTTTTCCAGTGAATGCACGTACGACGTGAAAATTGTAGTGCATTTGCAGATGTGGCGGTCGGAATTTGGAAAAAGCGGCGCAACGTGTCTTGCCTAATAATAATCAAATACTGCCTGTTTGAAGGTATTCGAGGTGGATTTACACGGTGTGTGTGATTAGAATTTGGGCCGATACGCCTTACATGTTGTGTAATCACTGCTGGAAAACAGGTATGTAGCCTATGAAGCATAGTCAGGCATGCCGCTGCAGCCATCCAGGTCTCGATAGCGCAACATAGGCTTTAACCACCTTTTCGGCAAACACCTACAGTGATAAATCCGGAATCTAAAGGCTGAGCATGTCTCCAATCTCAATCGCACTTTGCGGCTTTATTTTATTCCCGATCGCCTCTTTGATGTATGTGTACAAGTTTCGAGGGGAGCAACGGTTCACCGGGCCGGTGGAGTACTTCCGAAAAGGCTGGCCGATATTCGCGCCGCTCAATGTCTTGCTTTACGGGTTCTCTGAGCGCAAAGCCAAAAGCCCGATTCTGGATCTGGCGGACTACCCGGAGTTGGCAGTATTGCAAGAAAACTGGGAAACACTTCGCGAAGAAGCGCTAGGGCTTTATAAAAACGGTTATTTTGATTCCACCACCGATGTAAATAATCAAAGTTACTATGATGTAGGGTTCCGCACTTTCTATAAATATGGCTGGAGCAAGTTCTATTGCAAGTGGTACGGAACTGTTCATAACTCAGCGCAACAGCATTGTCCTAAAACGGTTGCGCTATTGGAAAGTATAGATTCTGTCAATGGTGCAATGTTTACGTTACTTCCACCAGGGTCAAAGCTTACGCGGCACCTTGATCCGATAGCCTGCTCTTTGCGCTATCATTTAGGCTTAAGTACGCCCAACGATGACGATTGTTATATCTCAATCGATGGCAACGTTCATTCGTGGCGGGACGGTACGCCATTATTGTTTGATGAAACCTATCTGCACTTTGCACACAACGATACGCAAACACCAAGACTGATATTAATGTGTGATGTTGAACGGCCGATGTTTTTTCTCGGGCGTGGTTTCAATTTTTTGTACAAAAAAATATTGGGCATGATGCTGGTGCCAAATCTGGCGGGAGACGATGCTGGTCTTTTTAGCAGAACCTTTTATAAAGTGTCGCCGATATTGGCGAAGGGCAAGGCCTTAAAACAAACGAATCGTCCGCTTTATCTATCAATTAAGTGGGCGTTGAACAGTGTGATTGTGCTGGCGTTATTATCTGCTTTGTTTGCTGTGGCGGCTGTAATTATTCGCCTGGTTCAGTCTGTTGTTTAGCTATCGTCGGCTAATCCAAAACGCTTACGGAACCACGGTCTGTTAAATCGCTCTGAGGTCTTTGCTGGCCTGGTTAACAAATCTTTGCCTGCTGGTAACCAGCTTCCAGCGGCTTCCGCCGCATTGCCGCCATAGCACAGCTGCACGAACGCCGGCCAGTAAACAGGCGCGTATACAATTGGCACGGGTTTCATCTTTAAGGTAATCCTCGTTGCCATGCACAATGACTCTGGGCGACAAATTGCTGATGTTCTCACTGTAGATGTCGGCCAATATCGAGATGATTTTCGGATCCAGCGTGTCATAATGTGTGCGCATTTTTTCCGCTTCCTGCAATCCGCGTCTGATGCGTTCCATTGCTGAGGAGTTGGACGGCAGTTTGCTTTCAAGTTTGAGCAATGTCAGCGCGTAACGGGTAATTTGCATGTCCGGATTTGCGTCAGAACCCGCTAGTTGAGACACCAGTCTTTGAAATCCTGAGCGGATATTCTGCTTGCCACCAAATACTGCCGGTACGCTTTCCGCGTCCAGAGCAAATAGCGATTCAAGAGTAATACGCATGATCCCCTCGTCGTATTCACCCGTGTTGGCAATATTTTGAACAAGCTCAGTCGCCATAAACAGACCGGCTAGTGAAATAGTTTGATGTTCCAGCGATTGTGGCATCTGTGACCGAAAGGTTGTGTGTTGTAGAAAAGCCAATATTTGTGAATCAGGTAATTGCGCATTGCGTCATTGCAGTGCGCTTTTACTAGTCGCTTATTATACAACCATTCGCCTGGTGGGCTTTGCAAATTTGCAGATCAGAATTCTCGACCCTGACCTGCGTTTGGTGTGAGTGAAAAGTATCAGGTTCAATAAGTCACTCACAGGCGGATTCAATGATGCCACCGCCCAGGCATTCTTCATCATTGTAAAAAACTACAGATTGGCCGGGGGTAACGGCTCGTACGCTGTCTTTGAACTCTACAATCACCTCGTTGGAGTTTTGCAGTCGAACGGTGCATGGGCAGTCCTGTTGGCGATAGCGGACTTTGGCTGTGCACTGAAAGTCGGTCAAAGGAATCTCCCTTATCCAGTGGATGTTGCTCGCCAGCAACGACTTCTTGTGTAGCCTCGGGTGGTCATGTCCCTGCGCGACGATCAATTCATTGGTGCTGGTGTTTTTATCTGCCACATACCACGGGTCTGGTTTGTGTCTGGAGCTCCCGCCAATTCCCAGCCCCTGTCGTTGGCCTATCGTATAAAACGCGATGCCGTTGTGGGTACCCAGATGATCCCCATCTGTGCTTGTAATCGGACCGGGTTTTGTCGCCACATACTCTCGCAGGAAATCTGCAAACTTTCGCTCGCCGATAAAACATATGCCGGTGCTGTCTTTCTTGTTATGAACCTGAAGTCCAAGATCCTGTGCTATGGCTCTGAGGTCACTTTTAAGTAACCCTCCCACAGGAAAGTGCGCATGGGACAGTTGTTGTTGATCCAGCGTGTGTAGAAAGTACGATTGATCTTTGCCCGGGTCTGCGCCTCGCAGGAGTCTGGTTTTGCCGTGCGGGTCTTTGTCGGTTTGCACATAGTGACCCGTGGCAATTGCGCTTGCGCCGATTCCCTTAGCGTGATCAAGAAAAGCGCGGAATTTTATTTCCTTGTTGCACAATATGTCAGGGTTAGGTGTTCGCCCGGCGTTATATTCTTCAAGAAATCCTGCAAATACTTTCTTCCAGTATTCGGCAGAAAAGTTAACGCTCGACAAGGGGATTTTTAACTGCGCACAAACGCCTGATGCATCGCGAAAGTCTTCAATAGCGGTGCAGTAGTCGTCTTCGTCTTCCTCCCAGTTTTGCATGAAAAGCCCTTCAAGGTGAATATTTTCATCTTGTTTCAGCAGCCATGCAGCAACAGATGAATCAACCCCACCGGACATACCAATGACGACATGCTCTTTGTCTGTTGTGTTGTTTAAAGTCATTTTTTCTGGTTTATATTGTGCAGCAGGTCCAGCGGATATCGATGACCGGCAAGGTAGTCGTTGATACAGCTAAGCACCATCGGACTTCTGAGTTGGGCGGTGTTGCTGTGCAGGTCAGATAGTGTTTTCCAGTTGGCGCTCAGTATGCCGTCGAACAAGGTTTGGTTCGGGTCGTGATCATGAACGCTGCCAACAAACGTAAACCGCAGATATGTCCGGCTTTTCTCGGGAAGTTTCCAAAGGTATACACCCAGAAGGTACTCTGGCGTGAACCCCCAGGCAGTTTCCTCGCGCACTTCGCGAATGATCGCATCGATAAGACTTTCGTTGTCCTCAAGATGACCGGCAGGTTGATTAAATACAATGCGGCCGTTTTTGGGTTCTTCAACAATCAAAAAGTGATTGTCGCGTTCCACCACTGCAGCTACCGTTGTGTGTGGTGTCCAAATCGTCGGCCCGGCCGTGTCTGTTGTGTCTGCGGGGTTGTTCGTGCTCAGTCCGTTTTCCACCATCAAAGATCCATGCTGTCACTGGCGCGCAAGGTGATGCCTACGCTGGTGCGTTTAATTGTTGTTTGAGTTTAGACAGGGCGGCGATGTCTTCATCGCGCATAGATTCCGGCCGTCCGTATGAGTCATGACTGCTAAAAAAGTCTGCGTCCATGAATTCCAGAAAGGCCTTTGCCTGCGGTGATAGAAATTTGCCTCGTCGCAATACAACACCAAAACTGCGACTGGGAAAATAATTATCGACGGGTATCTTTATCAGCCTTTCATGGCCACGCAAACAAAAGCTGGTGACTATGCTTATCCCCAATCCCAATTCAACATACCGCTTAATGACCTCCCAGCCACCGACTTCCAATACCACCTGGCAGTTGAGCCCGTTCTCTTTAAAAACAGCATCTATTTGATTCAAAGTACTCAGGCTGCGTGGTGGCAGGATAAACCCGTACGGACTGATGTCTTCAGGGGTGACAGTGTCTTTGGATGCCAGTGGATGATCAACCGGGGCAATCAGAATTGGCTCGTAGTTGTAGATTGGATAGTAAATCAGGTCTTCCGGTACATCATCCATTGCGCCGATGGCAAAATCAGCGGAATCGTCCCGCATCATCGCCATACCGTCCCGGCCGGTTACATTGTGCAGACGCACAGTAATGGCAGGGTAGGTGTCCATAAATCGTTTGGTGAGTTCCGGCAGTATGTATAAGAGAGTGGACTCGCCGGCGGCGATGTCTAATGGTCCGGAAGTGACATCGCTGACGGCAGAACTAAAGGTGTCAACCAGATTGTCCATGCCTTCGACCAGCGGTTCAGCCATATCCAGCAGCAGCTGACCAGCCGGTGTCAGCCTTATACGCGGCCCCCGTCGTTCAAATAAAAGGATCTGCAGTTCCTTCTCCAGCGCTTGTATCTGCAGTGAGACAGATGGCTGGCTGAGCTCCAGGCGCGCGGCGGCCTTGGAAATACTGCCGGTTTTCGCCGTCTGGCAGAACGCTCTTAGTTGGCGATAGCGATTTTGGTTAGAGGTAGCAACGGTCATACCGCCCATTATAAATCTACACAATATTATATTCAGTCATTATTTGATTTTGACTGAACAATTCTTTGGCCGGCGATAGCTGGCAAGATTGCAAAGTAGTAGTAAAATAACCACAAAATTGGTTTTGCATAGGTCAAATGGGGCATTTTACTTGCTTTTTATCACAATCTTTCACAACAGCAACCTTTATTACCCTCAAAAACACAAATAGCTGTTGTTTTTATGCAAATACCTCGTTAGGATTTCATCCACACACTGTGTCGCTAGAGATGCCAGTTGCAATGTGCTTCAGGCGCTCGCTGATGCTTTTAGACTTCGGTCTAATTTGTGATGCAAAAAACATTTTGTGTGTATGTGTATCACTAATTGTAGCGCAGCCGTCCTGAACAGCGGCGCATTGTAAAACTAGAAACTTTCACAGATCAGATCCCGACTGGAGAACAAAAAATGAAATTAACAAAGACCGCAGCGGCATTGGCACTGGCAGGTATTGCTGTAGCACCAATGGCACAAGCAGAAGTAACCCTGACAGGTCAGGTAGCAATCGGCATAACCGGTGGCGACGAGGTAGTCGACGAAACTGGTGCAGTGACAAAAACTGGTGACCTGACTGTTTTCGGTGATGATTCTACTATCAACGTAAACGCCACTGGCGAACTGGATAATGGACTGACTGGTTACGCAAACTATCGTACAGATTTGGCCTTAGTCGGTGACACTGCTACTGGTGACGACATCCACCTTGGTATCAAGGGTGATTTCGGCGATATCCGTATCGGTGAAGTTCCTGACGCGATCGGTTATGGTCAGGTAGCTGGTGATGTTGGTGGAGCTCAGTTAAGCTCGGACATCGACGGTGAGAATGCTGGTATCAGCTACACTGGTTCATTCGGTGGAGCGACAATTGGTCTGAACTGGTCTCCAGAAGGCAGCAGCGATCGTTTTGGCGCTGGTGTTAAGTTTAGTGCTGGCGGTTTTGGCATTGGTATAGGCGCAGGTACTGTTGGCGACGATAGCAGAATGTCAGTTGGTGCTACATTCGGTCTTGGTGGCGCGTCAGTCGGTCTTGCGTTCAAAGACTTCGACAACAATCGCGAAACCATCAGTGCCAAAGCTTCTTACGGCGCTGGCAAGACTAGCTTTGGAATCACTTTCGAAACTGAAGCTGGTGATGTAAACGACGGTGACACAAGC
>CAKZVB010000040.1 GCA_937922015.1 uncultured Granulosicoccaceae bacterium | reverse complement strand
CTATCGTGATTCTAAACTCAGCCTGCAGCGAAATCGCACTAGTTGGTCTGCCATTAGCTGGTAGTTATTGTGTGACTTTCAAGGGTTGCCAATGAGTCGATGGATATAGTGAATTGCCTTAGAATCTTTTTGTAATCAATTGTTTATCTCGAGTTGTATTTTAATCAAACCACGCCTTGCGGGAGTTTGCCACTTGATCCGCAGCCGCGTTGCGACCGCTCCGAGAGAGCCTGGCTTGAAAAGGGCAGTGGATATTGCCCGCGAACGTCGTCTGGTGGTAACAAAAAAATAGCGAAAATTTCATTCGCACACTTAAAATCTCACACGGCATAGTACGGCTGTCACATTGATCGGTTCGTCAAGATGTGATAGTGTCATGACGAAATACTAAAAACGATTCTGTGCAGAAATCTGTGCAGATTATTTTCCGGTGCAATAAGCAGTGGAGTCAGGATTATTAGCGTTCCCCACTTAGTAAAGTCCGTTGCTGTGTCGCGTCGATTTGTCATCGCGGTATCTGTGTCGTTGCTGCTGTTGAACCAGATTTTGTTTGTCGTCGCTCAGGCGCAGTTTCCGTCAGAATTAGATATAGACCCTCCCGTTATTGATCACGAATCCCTCGAAAATGGGGTTGCTGGAGAATTGCAGCTGTTTTCTGCCCTTGTGGTTGATGATCGCGGCATTGAGTATGTTGATTTATATCATCGAGAATCCCCAAACAGTGAATATGACAAATCACCGATGGAAGCAGTGGCAGGTACCTCGAACTTTGCGGTAACACTTGACACCGATTTGAATCAAAAAAAAATAGAGTATTACATCGAAGCCGCTGATACCGGCGGAAATCGTGTCCTGAAAGGGTTTCCGTTTTACCCTCTGGTACGAAATCTTGACCTACCCGAATCCGTCACGGCTACAGCAGAAAACGCACCAGTGGCCGCGAACGACACAAGCGATAACAAGTGGCTTTATGTAGTGCTCGGAGCGTTGGCAGTAGGATTTCTGGCCAGCTCAATTTCCTCCGATGGCGGTTCCGACCCGGAGCCGGCAGACCAGGTGCCGCTGACAATAAACATATCTTCACCGCTGGACTGACGGTAGTTCTATATTCCAGTCTGTCCGGAAAGACTGCCCTTCTGCCAGGGACAACATAGCCGGCTTCTGAGCAAAAACCCCCGTGGCGTCTGTGGCATCGCTGAAACCATACCAAGGTTCAATACACACATATGGAGCGCCCGGTTTAGCCCAGATTCCCAGGTGCGGTGCGCCGCCGGTGTTTACCCGAATCCGTTCGCGATCCTGTTGCCACAGACTGATGGTGTCAGACCTGATGTCTTTGAACACCAGCGCATCGTGGTCGAACAGGTTCTTGTGTAGAATTATCCGATTGTCTGCCAGCGGGTGAGGTTGTCCCTGTATGGACAGCATGCCATCTTCATTAAGAAGGTATTGTTGCAGTTGCTCAGTGTGTGAAAAGCGAATATCGAATTGGTTTAATGGTGTTTCTTCTACAGGCAATCTGAAGGCTGGGTGTGAACCAATAGAAAACAACATATCACCTGGCGCATCTGTGCCTGTGTGTATGACCGTGTAGCTGACTTCCAGACAATTCCCGCTAAGCGTAAAACCCACTTCCAATGTAAAGTTCCACGGGTATGCCAGCAGGGTTTCAGCATTGCTGTTCAGGCTGAATAAAAGATGTGAATCGTGTTGTTTTACACAGGTAAAGTGCAGTTTTCTCACCAGGCCGTGACGAGCTAGTGAATAGCTTTGCCCGTTGTGGCTCATTTGTGAATCTTTCAGCGAGCCTACAATCGGGAATAGAATCGGCGCTCGCCCATTCCAGATATTTTGATCGCCCTGCCATAAAAACTCTTCCCCGTCAGTGCTGGATGTGAGTCTTTGCAGTTCGGCACCCAGAGTGCTTACGGCGATACCTATGGATTGATTTTGGAGTGTGTAATTCACTGATCAGGTCCAATGCGCTTGAGCGACTACCCTGCCTGAGCATCGGCAAATATGCCAGTATGGAATTTGGTTTATCCCGGTGGCGAATCGGGTAGCGTTAACAGGTGGAGTCGTTACGAGTAGTGCTTTTTCTAATGATGCTGACGAAGCCGATGAGCAGCAGAAAGAAGTCAGGTCGCAATATACCACCGCCGCTACTGGCTGGATTTGAAGACCCGTCGCTTAACAGCGGTGCGTCATTGCCGGTACCTTCGTGCGAATCTGCATCCACTAATTGTCTGGCGACAGCGTTAATTTCGTCCGGCGTTGGTGTGCTTGTGTCCGGGGCATCGTATACCAGAAACTGCGTTAGCTCCGCCGATGGAGGACTGAGATCGACGGTTTCTTTTTGCTGTGCGGTCCAGTAAACCTCCGGTAGCGCGATATCACCGCTGCTTATCCAGTGTTGCAATGTTTGCGGTTGATCCGACAGGCCAAGCAGGGATCCAAAATAATGTGCTGTCGCAAATTGATACTCAGGGTTTGTGCCCTGAACAATTGCTCCGTTGTCTGCGGCACCGTTTTTCGGGTTGGATCCGGCGGTGATTAAATTGCGATTAGCTGCCTCACGAAAAAACAGTGTCGCATAATTGTCGGTCAGACCAAAAGCGTCGCTTTCCGTGTCGAGCCATTGTTGCGCACCTTCAAGCAGGTCACCGGATTCTGAGGATAACTCGGCGGCTGCCTGATAAATAATGTTCTCCAGCAATACCGTGGTCCCCAGAGTATCTGCCAGCAGACCATCCATAACGTGGATAGATTCAAGTGCGTTCAATTGGCCGGGTTGGATTGACGGGGCTGCCATCAGATATTGCTCATCAATGACGGCACTGACTTTTAAGCGCCGCGATGGTTGAAAAGTATTGTACGGGGATGGGGTGTGGCGAACGTTAACCACGGTGTTATCTGCTTGCCGGTTAATCGAGTAGATACGGTTGGCGACTCGAAATACCCCGCTCCAGCGATTGTCGTACAGAGTGAGTCTGAACCAGTGTGCCGGCACGTTACCACCTTGTGGGTCAGTCAGTGTGCCAGTCAGAAATTGCATACCCGCAAGCCCTAATGGCTGAACAAAGTTTTCAGCGAAACCCGCAGGAGGCAGGAAAACGGGGGTGCTGGCGCGTATGACGTCGGAGGGTTGCAGACTGATGTTATAAACAGTACTCAGCCCGGCGACATTGAGAAAGCTTAGTGTGGCCGTGCTTGTATCAGGTCCCAGAGACACACTGGTGACAAAGCCTGCAGACGCGGTTGTCCCTTCGCCAACAAAACGAAAGTTGTCGAATTCCTGCGCCGATGTCATGCCGCCAAAGGCGCAAAGCACCAATGTCAGTAATGGGGCGATTTTCCGCAACATGCTGTTCATACCCTGGGGGCTTGTTCCCTTGGTCCGCTTCAGACGGACCGCGCATTTATTATGGTTATAGTGTGCTTATCGCCACGTGAGTATCATCACTAAAGTGTAGGACATGCAGGTTTTTTTGAAGGGTTGGCTGGAATCACATTCACAGCCAATGTGTCATGACGCAAAATGCCAGCAAATACATGGGCTGTGGATTAAAAATTGGAACGGATCGATTTTTAAACGCGAAAAAAAACCAGGCGGTGAGGGCCTGGTTTCTAAAGAGTTTGCGTTTTTTGTGACGTATACCCGATTTACGAGGGGTAGTCTCGCTTGGCGTGCCCGGTATAGATTTGTCTCGGGCGACCAATCCGAAATTCCGGGTCACTGTGCATTTCCAGCCAATGTGAAATCCAGCCTACCGTGCGTGCCATCGCAAACATCACGGTAAACATATTCATTGGTATTTTAAGCGCGCGCATAATAATACCGGAGTAAAAATCAACATTAGGATATAAGCGGCGTTCCTGAAAATACTCATCTTCAAGCGTTGCTTTTTCTAGTTCCAGTGCCAGATCGAACAGCGGCTGGTCGCCATCGAGGTCTTCCAGTAGCTCGTGGCACAGCTTGGCAATGATTTTTGCACGCGGATCAAAATTCTTATAGACGCGGTGACCAAAACCCATCAGCCGGAACGGGTCGTTTTTGTCTTTTGCACGGGCTATGGTGGTCTCGATGGTTTCGCCAGAGAGATGAATTGCCTCAAGCATGTTAACTACCGCCTCGTTGGCTCCGCCGTGTGCCGGACCCCAAAGGCTCGCAATTCCCGCGGCGATAGATGCAAAAGGGTTAGCGCCGGAACTGCCTGCCAGTCTGACCGTAGAGGTACTGGCGTTTTGTTCGTGATCGGCGTGCAGAATCATCATGACTTCAAGTGCTTTGGCAGCGATGGGATTGTGCTTGTAGTCCTGTGTAGGGACAGCAAACATCATCTGCATGAAATTTTCCACAAAGTCGATATCGTTGTCCGGATACATGAAAGGCATGCCCCGATGGTGCTTGTAACAGTACGATGCTATGGTGGGGATTTTGGCGATCAATCGGTGTGCGGAGATCACGCGGTGTTCCGGGTTATTAATATCGATAGAGTCGTGATAGAACGATGACAACGCACCGACAGTACCGACCAGCATTGCCATCGGGTGAGCGTCGTAGCGAAAGCCGTTTATAAAATCGCGAATGTTTTCGTGCACCATGGTGTGGTGCTTGATGGTGGTGTCGAATTCCTGAAATTCCGTCTTGCTCGGCAGTTCACCGTTGAGCAGCAGGTAGCAGACTTCGAGGTATGAGCTCTGTTGAGCCAGCTGATCGATCGGATAACCGCGATGCAGTAAAATGCCTTCTTCGCCATCGATGTAGGTGATTGAACTTTTGCAGCTGCCGGTTGCCCCGTAGCCGGGATCATAGGTGAAATGCCCGGTTTTTTTGTACAGATCAGAGATCGAGATGCAGCCGGGGCCGTGGGTGCCCTGCAAAACGTCGAATTCGGCGGATTTTCCGTCTGCGGTGGTCAGGGTTACTTTTTCGTTCGTCATAAACATATCCGTTGTCACAGCATTGCCAGCAGCTGGGGAGTCAATTGGACTCAGGCGGGCAATTTGTGCTGTATCAGGTGGTAGGATTTAGATCGCAGAGTATATGCCATGTTCATCTAAAGGTCGTATATAGTTACTATTGCTCTGATCAATGTTTCGCTGAGCCTTGTAATCCTTACTGTTTTTCTGTGTGTCCGGAAATCTTCCGCGCACGTACCGCTGGCAGGGTTAGGTGTGTAGAATTGCCGGTTAATGACAACAGATTGCCGCCGGATTACTGCAGGTGGACGATCAGCAAATACCTATTCGGAATATTAATACTATGGCTTCGGTTAACAAGGTAGTGCTTGCCTATTCAGGCGGACTCGACACGTCGGTTATTCTTCGATGGTTACAGGATCAGGGCAATGAAGTAGTGACGTTTACTGCTGACCTTGGTCAGGGAGAAGAAGTAGAGCCTGCCAGGGAAAAAGCAAAATTAATGGGCGTCTCGGAAATCTACATTGAAGATCTGCGAGAAGAGTTTGTGCGTGATTTCGTTTTTCCGATGATGAGATGTAACACTATTTATGAAGGCGAATATCTGCTTGGTACGTCGATCGCGCGGCCATTGATTGCCAAACGGCTGGTAGAAATTGCACAGGAAACCGGTGCTGACGCAATTTCGCATGGTGCAACCGGTAAGGGCAACGATCAGGTACGTTTTGAACTGGGGGCCTATGCGTTGCTGCCGGATGTGAAAGTAATCGCCCCGTGGCGCGAATGGGATCTGAATTCGCGCGAGAAACTGCTGGCCTATGCGGCTGAAAGACAGATTCCGATCGAAGGAAAAAGAGAGGGTAAATCGCCCTATTCGATGGATGCAAATCTGTTGCATATTTCTTATGAAGGAGATCAGCTGGAAGATCCATGGATTGAAGCAGAAGAAGATATGTGGCGCTGGACAGTGTCACCGGAGCAAGCGCCCGATGTACCGCGTGAGCTTGAAATAAGTTTCAGTAAGGGTGATATCGTCGCTCTGGACGGAGTGCAAATGTCGCCCGCCACCGTGCTCACAGAGCTGAACCGGATTGGCGGTGAACATGGCATAGGCCGCGACGACATAGTCGAGAATCGCTATGTCGGTATGAAATCCCGTGGTTGTTATGAAACGCCGGGTGGTACCATCATGTTAAAAGCGCATCGGGCTATCGAGTCAATAACACTGGATCGGGAAGTTGCTCACTTGAAAGATGAACTGATGCCACGCTACGCCAGTGTTATCTACAACGGTTACTGGTGGAGTCCCGAGCGCGAAATGCTACAGGCAGCGATCGATCATTCACAAGCTTTTGTAAATGGCTCAGTGCGGCTGAAACTGTATAAAGGCGGAATCAGCGTTACCGGACGCAAATCCGACGATAGCCTCTTTGATGAAAAAATTGCGACATTCGAAGACGATGGCGGGGCGTACCATCAAAGTGACGCAGAAGGGTTTATCAAGCTGAACGCTCTGCGCATGAGAATCGCGGCCCGGCGCAGGTCGTGAGATGTAATAAATTTATAATAATCGTTAACTTAATAACGATTACGCCGGTTGTCGCGATAGAATTAACGAGTTCAGTCAAACGTCATTCAAATTAAGGGGACGAAAATGGAAGAATCTTCAAACGTAAAGAAAGTAGAGTCCGGTGCCAGGCAATTCAGCATGCCGGAAATGGTTAAAAATATGGGCTCAACCGATAAAAATGTCCGCCTTGGTGCTGGTGGAGCACTGCTTCTGGTAGGCATTTTCGGATCAAAGCTGTGGCTGGTGCTGGGCTTGATTCTGCTGGCTACCGTGTATTTTGGCATTTGCCCGATTTACGCGTTTTTGAAGCACAACACCCTGTAGTAGCAACACAATCGGCGGTCGACGACCGCCAGATGGCGCACAGGCACCGTTCGGTGCCTGTCGTTCGCCCTGGTCGATATCCACAGGCGGCCGCTGTATCGCCTTCCCGGCGAGTACAAAAACTGAAACGACTAGCACGATTGTTGACTGTAATTTGTCCGGACAATCGGCACGCTGTGAAAACCCATGCCCGATATATCCCTGAAAAACCAGGTTACACCCTTAATCTGTAACATTGAGTGATGGTTTTGGGCTCACATTTCGACTAGGCTTGCAGTTATGTCACATATTTGGAACAACATGCGTCTTTTGCGACCGGTCTGCGGTCTGTTTTTGGGAATCTGCCTGCTTGGTGCCGGTGGTTGCAGTCACAGGATGTCGGACGGTTTCGGATCGATCAACCAGAGTTCGCTGGTTAGTGAAGGATTGGCGGTAGGATTTGTCACCAACCATAGTGATATTGCAGCGTTTAAACCCTATCAGCGTCTGCGCTACGCAAATAAGCTGGCATCAGCCATTCTGGAATCAAATCCGAGGATGCAGGGGCAGGTAGACAGTTACAGTTATGTCTCTGCGCGTATGGGCAAGACGGCATTTAAGTCAGTAATTGACAGCTACCGGCTGGAAGGAGATCTGGGTCCGCGAGCGCTCGAGCAGCTAAAGGCGGCGCAGTTGCGCAGACGCTATCTGATGCTGGCGACGATATCTCCGGTGGATGAAGCTATTCAGCTTCCGGTAGATGTCCGGCCTGCGGCGGGGCGATCAAATCCGGATGTCGAAGATTATCAGGATGTAGAACTTCACACTGTTCGATTGAAAGCGGTTCGCGTGCAGGTCTACGACACCTACGCCGGCCGCAAAGTTCAGGACGAGACTTATTCCAGTGATGATCAGGATATCATGTTAGCGACCCATAGAACGGGTAGGCGCTATCTTGGTAACTCATTGTTCGGGGCGCTGGCAAATAGCGTTGCCAATAGCGTCAAGCAATCCAGTGATTCTGAACATCCTCCAGCCCCCAGTAGCGAGCAGACGCTGGATTACCTTTGGAGGCGGATTGCTCAGAACGTGCCGGGAGCAGTGACTCTTTAGTTTTTCCTGAGCGCAGCTGGTTGACGCTCTTCGGTTGTAAGATCGTCAACGCATCGCGTTTGATGACTTAATCCGCTCCCCTTAATAAGTCACGCGATCAATAATCCAGCGAGGCGCTCACACCCCCAGTATCTGCTTGTCCGTACCACTTCCGCCGGATGAGAATAATCGCCTGAACATTGATTTTATATCCTCCAGGATCATGTAATTGACGGGTATCAGGATTAAGGTGACCAGGGTGGCAAACATAATACCGAACCCCAGCGAGACGGCCATCGGGATCAGAAATTGTGCCTGAGTGCTCTCTTCAAAAATAAGTGGCATCAGACCGAAGAAAGTGGTGAGTGAGGTCAGCAGTATTGCTCTGAATCTCGCCATGCCTGCGATACGCACAGCATTGAATAACGCGGTGCCTTCGCCACGTCGTTTGTTAATGTAGTCGACCAACACCAAGCTGTCGTTAATGACGACGCCAGCCAGAGCCAGCATACCCATGTAGCTCATGATGCTCAGGTTCATGCCCATGATGACGTGACCCACTATTGCACCGACGACTCCAAACGGAATAACCAGCATTACCATGATGGGTTGTGCGTAGGATCTTAACGGAATAGCCAGTAGTGCATAGATCACCGCCAGCACAAATAAAATTCCGACCTTCAGACTGGCAAAAGACTCTCTTTGTTCTCTCGCTTCGCCTTCCAGGCTGTAGTTGAGTGACGGATATTGTTCAAGTAAAACAGGCAGGTCGGTTGCCAGTTCGCGTTTGATTGCTTCTATGTCTGTTGTTTGTTTGTCTGCATCTGCTTCTATATTCAGCGTGCGGCGACGATCTACCCGATTGATGGTTGAAAACCCCCTGCCCATGGTGGCGTCTGCTACCTCTGAGAAAGGAACGTCTGTTCCCGCCGGCGTGCGAATTCGCATGTTTTGCAGGCTGTCCAGTGATCGGCGTTCGTTTTCGGGATATCGCACGACCACTCTTACGTCATCCCGGTCGCGTTGGATGGTTTGAACTTCGAAGCCGAAAAAAGCTTGCCTTACCTGTTCTGATAAATCAGCCAGAGTCAGGCCCAAAGCCTGAGCCTGCGGTTTTATGTTTAGCTTTACCTCTTGTTTTCCGCCTTCAAAGCTGTCGGTTATATCCTGAATACCGGGGTAGGTGGCCAGTTTGTCTTTTATTTCGGCAGCAGCGCTGCGCAGCTGATCAAAGTTCTGCCCTGATAGCTGTACATTGATCGGTGAGCCGCCGCGACCGATTTCAGCGCGATAGCTGATCTCTTTAGCGCCGGGTATTTCACCGATTGAGCGCCGCCACTCACCGACCAGCTGGCGGCTTGTCACATTAAGTGTGCGCTCTTCCGGTGGGGTGATTTCAAAAGTGACCCTGCCGATGTGTGACTGTCCGCTCACGCTTCCCTGACCGCCGGCGGTGGCCATAATGCCTTCGATAATGCTTTCGTTGGTGTCCGGGTCAATATATTTTTTCTGTAGTGAAATTGCCGCCTCATTAATTCTGTCTATATGTTTCCGGGTTACTTCGAAAGGCGTACCTGTTGGCATCGTCAACGATGCATTAGCGACTTCACTTTGAATACGCGGGAAAAAGACAAAGCGAACATGGCCTGCTGTCACCAGGCTGAAAACGATAATAGCAGTGCCGATGAAAACTGAGATGGTCAGGTATCTTTGTCGCATGCATGCCGCCAGTGCAGGTTGATACCAGTGTTCAATGGCCCATTCGAGAGAGTCAGCAATGCGGTGCTGAATGCGTGCAAATAAATTGGGTGTTGATTTTTTATGGAAATTTAAGTGCTTCATGTGTGCAGGCAGGACGAATTTTGATTCGATCAGAGAGAACAGCAGCACGGGAATAACGATCATCGGAATCTGTGCGAATATTTTTCCGCGAAACCCCTCGATCATCAATAACGGCATAAACGCCGCAACGGTAGTTAAAATTCCAAAGGTTACGGGAATGGCCACTTCCTGTGTTCCAGCAATGGCGGCTTCCGTGGCGTTGGGGTTGCGGCGCATATGGGTATAGATATTTTCCCCGGTCACGATGGCGTCGTCGACAACGATCCCGAGTACCAGAATAAACGCAAACAGACTGATGAGATTTATGGTCACCCCTAATTCAGGCATCAGTGCAAGGCCCCCCATAAATGAAACCGGAACACCGATAAACACCCAGAAAGCGACCCATGAACGCAGAAAAAGCGCCAGCAACAAAATGACCAGCAGGCCACCCTGCATAGCACTTTTGTTTAATGTGGACAGTCGTGCTTTTACGATCCGTGATCGGTCGCGCCAGTAACCTATGGTGACATTCTCGGGCATGGTGAGTGCCGCGTTTTCAATGTATTTTTTTACTTCATCTGCGACCGTAATGGCACTTTGATTGCCTGATCTGAAAACATCAACCTCGATACTGCTTTGACTATTGTATTTTTTATTGAGTGAATTCTCTTCGAAGCCATCTGATATTGTGGCGATATCGGCAAGTGTCACTCTGCTGTCTTCTTCTGCGAGAACCACAACACTTGAAAAATCTTCTGCGGTGTAGCCCTGTCCTTTGCTACGAATCAGTACTTCGCCACCGGCAGTTCGTATCGCCCCCGCTGATAAATCCAGTGAGGACTGCCTGATCGCATTGGCCACTTGTGCGAAGGTAAGACCGTACTCACGCAACGTCTGTTCACTTATTTCGATCGCCAGTTCAAAGTCACGTGCGCCGGACAAACTAACCTGACTGACGTTAGGAAGGTTCTCCAGATCACTGCGTACACGTGAGCCTAATTGCCGAAGCTCCTTTTCAGAAAGTGCGCCGGCAATGACAACGCTAATGACTTCGCGTTTGCGTTCGGGAACGTAGATAGAGGGTATGTCAGCGTCAGCGGGAAAGGTATTAATTTGATCAACACGCTGTTTAATATTATCCAGAACATCGTCAATATTCGCTGTGCTGCTGATATCAATTTTTATTGTGCCAAGCCCTTCAGCAGCGGTGGAGTTTATCGAATTTATTCCCTGCACATCCTGAATTGCTTCTTCAACTTTTATGTTGATTGCTTCCTCTACTTCGCTGGGTGAAGCGCCGCGAAAGGGAACTCTGACGTTGACGACATCCAATTCAAAGGACGGAAATACCTCTAATGGAATGCGATTAGATAAAGCGTGCAGGCCCCAGAGGACAATTGCCACCATCATCAGATTTGCGGCAACACCGTTACGAGTGAACCAGGCAATCATTGAATGCATTGTGTTGTGCCTCGTGTCTATTTTGCGGTTTTGCTGATGTGCGTGCGCAGCCAGTCTGGTACAGGTTCGCCTGCGGCAATTCGCGCTTCAAACCGTTGTCGGGCGGCCGGCGGTAATTCACCGCCGCCGTCTACGATGGCTTTTAGCTTGTTAAGTCTGTCACCACGATTACCTGAATCCGCACCGGTTCTGTCAGCGGTTTTGATCGCTGGTGATTTACCAGTGTTTCCGGCGTTATTACGATTGCGTTCGTTCAAAGGGGCCACGCCATCAACAGTTGCGCGTACGCGAGTGCCATTAGTGACCGAACCCAGTGCCGTGAGACTGATGATTTCACCCTCCTGCAGGCCATCGCTTATCACTGCGACTTGTGCGTCTTTCCAGGAGATATTCACTTCTCTGCTCTGCAGTGTATTGAGTTCGTCGACCACCAGCACCTCACGATCTTCCCGAAGTGCCGAACGTGGGATGACAAAAACCTCCCGCAGAGTTTTACCTTCGATTTTTGCCTGCACAAATTGACCGACCAGCAGTGGCGGTTTGTTTGTAGTGAGATTTTCTGTGTTGGCCACCTGAGCAATCACATAGAGTTGCCGGCTGTTTTGATCGATAGCGCCCGCGCTGCGTACAATCTCTCCGCTCCAGCTTTGTTCTACACCCCCGATATTCGCGCTGAATGTCACCTGGCTTTTGTGGCCGCTGCTACCGGGCAGAGTGACAAAGCCCAGTTGCTGATTGTTAAGCGGCAGTCTGACTTCAGCGGTATCGACGGAATATATTTCCGCCAGCGTGCTGCCTTTATTTACAAATTGCCCGAGGTCGGCGTACTTGGCTCGTATGCTTCCATCGTAGCTTGCGACAATTCTGGTTCTATCGAGATCCAGTTGTGCTCGCTGTACCTGTGCTTTGGCGCCTTCGAGAGAAGCATTCGCTGCTGCCAGTTGCGGTTTTCTAAGGGTCAGGGAAGAAGGCTTGCCTGCGCGGCCCAGTCGTCTCCAGTCTTCTTCAGCCTGTTTTGCGCGTGCTGATTCTTCAGCCAGAGCGGCCCTGGCCTGGGCAAGGGTGGCGCCGGCCAGGGTGACCGAAATTTCATAATCCCGTGGATCAATTTCCAACAGGGTTTCACCTTCGCGAAATCTGCCTCCGACGACGAAGTTGGGTGAAACGTAGGTAATCTTGCCAGCGACCTCCGGCACCAAAGATCCTTCGCGAGCGGCGCTCACCGACCCCTGTGTACGAATGACCACAGCATAGTCTGATTTTTTTACCCGTGTCGCATCAATGCTGGTAGTGGATTTAAATTGCGGCCTGGTCTGAGGTTCGGGCCGGTTGGCGATAACCACCTTGGCAGCGGCAATGCAGACCACAATGACTAAAATTGGCAGAGCGGCTTTTATGAGGGTGTTCATGGGTATGCTCTTGAGTTTTGGTCGGAATGACTAAAGCTTGCTAACCCGCGCGCAACTGGCTGAGCGATTCTGCTGTGCGGATCAATTGTCGGGTGGCGCAGAGCCCGTTAGTGGATTAAGTATAGTGGAACCCTGGTTATTGGGTTGCCAATGCGCTGTGAAGTTCCCCTAATTGCGTTGATTAGTCGATTTAACTTTTCCACATGCGCCCGAACCTTGCCTCGCCGTTAGTAAAGCAGCTAACAGGCAGTGCTGTATGGCTGTCAGGCAGATCCGATTGAAAACATCGATTGGAGGTCGTGGCGGGAGAATGCACGAAACGCGAGCATGGTTTCGCTGTGGGTGATGTCGTCGATTGTGGCGAGCTCACCGGTTACCAGGTCTGCCAGTGCATCGTTGTCTTTTACGCGCGCAATTGCCACCAGATCAAAGTTGCCACTCACTGAATAAACTTCGGCTATGCCGGTGCGCGCTGCCAGGTTTTCTGCCAGAGATTTAACGGTGCCTCGTCTGGCACGCAACAATATAAATGAAGTCACCATAATTAAGTCCTGCTCCAGCTGATTGAGTTTTGTTAATTATTGCACGAGACAGCGCATCTTGGCAGTGTTGAACTAAGCTTTAGGGTCAATACCAGCAGGTGATTCAGTGAAACAATATACACACAGGCCCTTTTTGACGTCAGTATTGTTGACAGGCGTTATGTCGCTCTCAGCCTGTGGCGGTTCGTCGGGAGACTCACCGTCGCAAAGCTCCGGGTTTCAAGCAGATTCAATCGGACAGTCCGGGGTGGTTCAAGGTGACAGTCCCGATGATTCAGCACTGCAGTGCGACGGCGCGCCATTTGACCATGCCGAATTACTTTTTACTGAAATCGACCGTCAGTGGCTTTGCTCGGTGACATCGTCACAACTCACGGGTACCGATGGCGTGTATTTTGGTCGAAGTGGAACAGCATCGTTTGCACGTTTTGGCGATGTTTACTGGAATCGAAACATCGCCGCTGCTGAAATTAATCTGGCGTCTCCGTTTATTGCACCGTTTGTCATGCGCAATATCAGCTCTTCAAATACCACAATGCAATTTGATCTGGTCGATGAAACAGGTACCGCACAGTTGTATGAATGTGTGCTGGTGCAGCGTGATGACATCAGCTGACTGGCTAATGTCAATCCGGATATTACTGCGGACCGCCCATGCGGGTGATCTGACGCCGGCTACATTAGTTGCGTAGAATGATCAACGCCTGCAGGTGGCGGGCAAAATATCACACATCTGAGTGACCTTCGCTACACCCTTGTTCTTTGACGGGGGGGCTTACCTGTCGGGTGAACCGTTGAGGATCATGTCAGCGGCTTTTTCGGCGATCATAATGGTGGGAGCGTTAGTATTGCCAGAGACAATTTCAGGCATAATTGACGCGTCGACCACACGCAGTTTTTCTACCCCGTAGACGCGCAGAGCGTCGTCTACAACCGCCATGCTGTCATTACCCATTTTGCAGGTGCCAGCCGGGTGATAAATGGTCTGGCTGAATTGTCTGACTGCCTGTTCGAGTTCCTGTTGGGATTCGTACTGATAACCCGGTACGTATTCGTCAACAATGTAGGGTGCAAGAGATGGCGCGGAGGTTATTTTACGCGCCACCCGCAGGCCGTTTACCGCGGTGCGTAAATCCAGTTCTGTGGATAAATAGTTTGGTTGTATGGAGGGGTAGTCCGTCGCGTTTGGTGTTTTGATGTTTATCTCTCCCCGGCTCGAAGGTCGAAGCTGACAAACTGATGTAGTAAAGGCAGAAAAATCGTGCACACCATCACCGGGCTTATCCGCGCTTAGCGGTTGCATGTGGAACTGGATGTCGGGTCGCTCAATCTCTGGTGAAGAGCGTGTAAATATAGTTACCTGACTCGCGGCAAGTGTTAATGGACCGGTTCTGAAAGCGGCGTATTGCATACCTACTTTAATCCGTTTCCATACACTGTTGAGTTCATCGTTCAAGGTTTGTTCATTGGTTTTATACACTGCGCGAATCTGCAGGTGGTCTTGCAGGTTTTTACCCACTCCGGCCAGGTCATGGACCACGTCAATGCCAAGAGATTGCAGATGATTGCCATCACCCACCCCCGAACACTGTAAAATTTGCGGCGAGCCGATAGCGCCGGCGGCCAGAATGACTTCACCTCGAACCTGCGCCTGTTTAAACTTTCCACGATGAAGGTATTCAACACCACTGGCAATTGAACCGTTAAACAGAACTCGACAGGTGTGGGCTCTGGTCAGTACTGTCAGGTTGCTGCGTTTTTTTGCAGGTTTTAAAAATCCTTTTGCCGTGCTCCAGCGCAGACCCTGATGGGCTGTTTGTTGAAAATAGCCAATGCCTTCCTGTGTTGCACCGTTGTAGTCGTCGTTGATTGGTATCTGGCACTCTGACGCACCGGCAATAAAGTGATCAGCTATCGGGCGCCGCAGTCGCAGGTCTGACACCTTAAGCGGGCCACCGCTGCCATGGTACTTACTGGCCCCGCGGGACTGATCTTCAGATTTTTTAAAATAGGGCAGTACGCTGGCGTAGTCCCAGCCGCGGTTGCCAAGTTCCGCCCACCGGTCATAGTCTTCGTGTTGTCCGCGAACGTATAACAAGCCATTGATAGCGCTTGATCCCCCCAGCACTTTTCCGCGTGGCCATTGTAGTTGCCGACCATCGATACCCGGATCGCTGTCGGTTTTGTAGCACCAGTCAAATTTCGGGTTGTGCATGGTTTTAAAATAACCGACAGGTACGTGCAGCCACGGGTTGGTGTCAGTTTTTCCAGCTTCCAGTAGCAGCACTGAGTTTGCAGGGTTTTCGGATAGCCTGTTTGCGAGTACACAGCCGGCAGAACCTGCCCCGATCACTATGTAGTCGTAATGAGTGGAATTGTTATGTGCTGCTGATTTAGTATCAGATGGAGGCATTGGGTAGGTCCGTAAGTGCTACTGTAATAAGACTAGTGTAGCGCGACGTTCAAAGTGTGCGAATGAGAGTTTCGCCACCAGGGACATACTCGTATGTATACTTTGAATGTCACGCTACACTGGTCTGCATTATTCATGAGGATTCGGCGTTCAGAGTCAAAAGCGCTAAACAGATCGCCCTATCGCCAGAGAAGCGAGGCGCGCCACTGGCGATGCGGATCGGGTGAGATGTGACGCGCTATTGGCTCTGTGATTTCAGGATTAACCATTAATTCGCTGCGAAAGCTATAAATTTAAAGACATAAGAGTTAATTTCGCCGGTCGCCTCATGAATAATGCAGGCTAGCACAGAGATCGCTTATCGTGCTTTTCACGAAAGGACAAGAGGACATAGTATGCAAAATCTACAAGGTAAAACCGCTTTTGTTACTGCTGCGGGACAAGGTATCGGGCGGGCGGTTGCTCAGCGTTTTGCCGAGTGCGGCGCAAAGGTTATCGCAACCGACATCAATGCTGAGCTGTTAGCTGATTTTAAGTTTGATGGCGTGAAAACATCGGTACTCGATGTAACAGAAAAAACAGCTGTAAATGCTGCTATAAAGGCTGCCGGTAAGTTGGATATACTGTTTAACTGTGCAGGTTTTGTTGCTAACGGGACCGTGCTTGAATGCGACGAAGACGCCTGGGACTTTTCACATAAGTTAAACGTCACTTCCATGTACTACACAATTCGTGCGGCGCTGCCCGCGATGCTTGAACATGGCGGTGGTTCAATCGTTAATATGTCTTCCGTTGCATCAAGTATAAAAGGGGTGCCGAATCGATTTGCCTACACCACAACGAAGGCGGCTGTAATCGGGTTGACTAAATCAGTAGCGGCCGACTATGTTGATCGTGGAATACGTTGTAACGCTATTTGTCCCGGCACCATAGAATCACCATCATTGCATGACCGGCTACGTGCTACCGGCGACTATGAAAATGCGATGATCGATTTTGTACAGCGCCAACCTATGGGGCGGCTTGGCCATGTCAATGAAATTGCCAGTCTCGCACTGTATCTTGGCAGTGACGATTCAGGGTTTACTACCGGTCAAACGCATATTATCGACGGTGGCTGGGCGATTTAGGTTCGGCCATTACAATACAGCGTTTGCCATAGTCATTGCCGGCGACGTAAAATGGTGAGAACGGAAATTTAGTAAAAAATAAAAGTAGACAACTTATGAAACTATTGCGTTTTGGGTCAGCTGGCCAGGAAAAACCGGGCGTCGTTGATGCTGAAGGAAAAATCCGTGATCTGTCGGCACATACAGCTGATATCGGGGGCTCAACCCTCAGTGATCATTCGCTGGACAAGCTGCGCGCTATCGATCTATCTGCATTGCCGGAAGTGAATTCGTCGGAACGATTGGGCCCTTGCGTTGCCGATGTTGGTAAATTTATTTGTATCGGTCTCAACTACTCAGACCATGCAGCTGAATCGGGTGTCGAAGTACCACCAGAGCCCGTTATCTTTTTTAAAGCTACCTCTGCGGTCTGTGGGCCCAACGACAATATTGAGTTCCCGCGTGATTCAAAAGCTCTTGACTGGGAAGTTGAGCTGGCAATTATTATAGGCAAGGACGGCAAGTACATCGATGAAAACAATGCAGTGGACCACATTGCCGGCTACTGCGTGGTCAATGATGTGTCTGAGCGCGACTTTCAGCTGCACCGCTCCGGGCAGTGGGTCAAAGGTAAATCTGCAGATACCTTTGGACCAACAGGTCCGTGGATGGTCACTCGCGATGAAATCCCTGATCCGCAGAATCTAATGATGTCGCTGGAGGTCAACGGAGAGACCCGACAAAATGGATCGACAGCCACAATGGTTTATCAGGTACCGTTTCTGGTGTCCTATGTCTCTCGTTTTATGAGCTTGCAGGCTGGCGACATCATTTCAACTGGTACTCCGCCCGGTGTCGGCATGGGCATGAAGCCACAACAGTATCTAAAGGTGGGAGATGACATCACCCTGAGCATTGAGGGCCTTGGCCAGCAGCACCAGAAAGTGGTCGCCGCGGTCTAGTAGCCAGGCACGGCAAACGTCAGCTTGCAAACACTCGCTGACTCCTGACCTTTCCGCTTGCATCCCTGGAAAAAATACCGCGTCAGACACCAGTCCCAATCCGGGACTGTCATTCTGGCGCGAGTGCAACTACAATAGGGCCTGAGACGTTCTGCGAATGCGCCCGTAGCTCAGCTGGATAGAGTACCTGGCTTCGAACCAGGTGGTCGGAGGTTCGAATCCTTCCGGGCGCGCCATTTCAATGAACCTGTTGTAGTGCTGGTTCCACCCCGCTTTGCTTTCTTCTCTAAAACCTCAGGCTTGAATTGCGTAATAAGTGATCAACTGCGATGAGGATCACGAATTCTTGCTTAATAAACAGTGCTCTTAAGCGCTTGCTGTGTGCTAAGGTTGCCCGAAGTAACGTATTCTTTGTGGTATGGGTATCACCACAGTGGTAGACAGTATTGGAATTCTAGTCGAGAGGG
>CAKZVB010000039.1 GCA_937922015.1 uncultured Granulosicoccaceae bacterium | reverse complement strand
AATAAAATACTTGACTGAATGACTCAGGGCGTGAAGCGGACATTGCAGGTTCAACTGACATGCAGAAACGCGCTCCCGTTATTGCTCTGATACTGCCAATCTAAAGCCAAGCCCTATCAATAGAACTCCCAGGCAACGATCCAGCCAACGGCCGATATTTACGGAGCTTCTTAGCCGATGTGATAGGCGGTCTGCGATGAGTATGAATGGTGGCTCTACTACTCCCGAAATTACGACTACAAGGATGCCGTGAAATAACAACTGGGCTGCTGTCGGACCCGCGCCGGGTACGACGAACTGGGGTAAGAATGCTAAAAAGAATAAAGCTACTTTCGGGTTAAGCAAACAGACGATAAATCCCTGCTGGAATATTTTTGGTTTTGAAACAACGATATTGTTGTCAGCCTTTTCATCGGGTAAAAATGCTGTGCCCCTTGATCGGAGTGCCTGATACCCCAACCAGACTAAATAGATCGCACCAAGCCATTTCATAACGGTGAAAGCACCCGCAGACGCTACAAGGATTGCGGACAGGCCAAATGCTGCCAGCACTGCATGACAGGCAGTTGCCAGCCACATTCCGAGCATTGCTGCGAACCCGCAAGCCCGACCGCCTTTGATTGTCTGGCCCAGCATAAATGCCATGTCGGGACCTGGAGATAAATTCAGCAATATTGTTGCTGAAACAAATGTTACCCAGTGCGTAATATCGTAATCAAACATACGTTCGCGTTACTCTGTCAGGTTCAAATGAACAATTTCGCATGGCCAACTCCCGTGCAGCGATCATTTTAATTCATGCAGTAAATAATTCTCCCATAAGCTTTCCTCGAATTGCGCTTTAAAAAAACCAAAATGACCGATACGTTTTGTTCCGATTTGATCCGGGCTGATTCGGTTTGTCTTGATTTCAACGGCAGAGTAAAAACTGTTCAGGGAGTCAATATTTTTTTGGGTCATTATTTCATCATCTGTAAACGAAAATGAGGAAATGGGTGTGGTGACGGCTCTGTATTTTTCTCTGATTTTTGCTCCTTCTGCTCCAACCATATATTCAGGATTCAGGCACCATTTCCGCCATTGGTTGATCACTCCTGACGGTAAGTCACCAACCTTACGTAACCGCTTGCCGGGAAAGTACCCACAGACTTTTGTTGCCATGGGAACAACAAAATACCATAGCCACCAAACACGCCACCTTAAGGATGGAACGTTCTCAAGCCAATAGCCGCTTCCACTGGCAATGTTAACGATTTTAGTAACAAGGTTAAGGTTAGGTATCATGCCCGGAAGCTGCCCTCCCAGGCTGTGCCCTATCAAATAGAGCAACCTGCCGTTTGCTTCAGCAGAGACTGCCTCTATCATTGCAACACAATCAAAATTGGCCCAATCTGTTATGGTGACGTGTGTATCACGTAAATTGCCGGATTGAGATAAACCCGTTCCTGAGTAGTCAAAAGTGACTGCTATAAAGCCTTGTGTCGTTAACCAGGAGGCAAATGAGGCATAGTATTTTTGTGTAACCCCCATTGCCGGTACAATAAGGACAACAGCTTGCGCTTTGTCGGTGGGGAAATAGAAGGTCGAAGATAGGTGATGTCCGTTCTGCGTTTCTACTTTCTTTAGTTCAGTATGTACCATTACCTGTCTCCGGCGGCCGGACATTACGGCCGAAGTCTAACGATTTACTGCACCGAAACGGCTGCTGTATTTGATTCTCTTACAGATCGCAAGAACAAGAGGCCAAAGCAAAACTATTGTACGCGGCCTGCTGCTTCACTGAGAATAAATTTGATATTGACTAATTTACAAGATTCCACCTGCTGGAAAGCAAGGCATAGCATTTGACTGTTTTTGGGCGTGTAACGGCAGGTTAAAAGCCTACCCGATCAGTGATATTAATATTCCTGTAATAGCGAGTATAGCCAGAAGTATTGTTGGTACAATAGACAGGAGAAAACCGATTGTTCGTTTCTCGGGGGAGCTGATGTAGCCCCGCCAGTAGGCGAAGCGCCCGATGATGTAAATAATTCCGAGGCCCGCGACCAGTGGTTGAGGCCAGTATTTTGCGGCGATAAAAAGGCACGGGAGCAGAACGACTATTACTTCAAGTGTGTTCACTTGAACGCGATACATCCGCTCGAATGTTTTGTGACCCGTCATTGCGGGGGCTTTCAGCCCGGATTCCCTTCGGGCTTTTCCGGTCATAGCACCGAAGAATAAAAGTTGCAGTACTGCGATGACGGCGGTTAATTCTACGTATTGCATGAGATACCTTGTAGTTTACAAAATGCTCGCTGGCATTGAGTGGTAGTGTGATTGTAGTTTGTCGTTGTTGATTCGGTGTTCAGCTTACCAGACTCTGTTGACAGTTTATGTCAGTAAGTGTCCGGTCGGATGATTTCGCCAGGTCGTCATGATGCCTGAGTCTCGACACTTGTAGCGGTGCGTTTATCGGACTATTGTATGTGCAGGTTACTGAGTTTTAAAAGGGGCAATAGAATGAATGTTAGATTCAGTTCAGGTGCGTGTTTTGTGTTGTTTTGTGCCTTGTGCTGGCCGGTTGCGGGTTTGGCTTGTGGCGGTTTTTTTTGTCAGACATTGCCAATTGATCAGGCCGGCGAGCAGATTGTATTTCGCAAGGATGGCAGTCAGATAACGGCGATGGTGCAAATTCAATTCGAGGGCGAGGCCTCCGACTTTGGCTGGGTGGTTCCGGTTCCTTCAACACCGGAAATTGATATTGGCAATAACGCGGTGTTCACTGCACTTGATGTAGCTACGCGTCCTCAGTTTAACTTAAGCCGTAGCGGGCAGGCGTGTGAGGTGTCTATTCTGGGCACGTCGACTGACGGGGGGACTTCCGTTGATGACAACGACTCGGCGGCAGGGGCCGGGGTGAATGTAGAAAGTGTTGAAGAAGTAGGCAGCTATATCGCCACCGTGATTAGTGGTACCGATCCACAGGAGGTGGCCAACTGGTTGCTGGAGCGCAATTATCAATTAACTGCAGACGGTGCTGCATTGCTGGCACCTTATGTGGAAGACGGTATGAAGTTCGTTGCGTTGAAATTACAGGACAATCGTGACGAGGGCAGTATTCAGCCGTTAATTCTAAAATATCAAAGTGAGAAACCGGTAATCCCGATTCGTCTGACTGCGGTTGCAGCGCTGGAAGATATGGGGGTTCTGGTGTGGGTGGTGGGTGATGCCAGGGCAGTACCTGAAAACTATTTGCATGTAACGCCTAACTACACGCGGCTTAACTGGTACACCGGTAGCCGCAATGCGTACGCCAGTTATCAGAGCTTGATTACTGATGCCATGAATGAAGCAGGCGGGCAGGGGTTTGCAACCGACTACGCCGGCAGATTTAATAACCTTGCATCCAGACTTCCTTCAGCAGAACGTCTGCGTGATAATCTCAATCAGTTGGGAAGTTCAGGTAACGCGGACTTCATTGCCGGCGCCTTGAGGGATTTCGGATCAGACCCTTCTGTGCTCTCGGCACTGGCCGCGGTTTTACCACTGCCGGAGGGACAGACAGCCTCATTGTATTTTGATCGGTCTGCGTTGTCGGTAAGCTTTACCGGTGAAGAGCTGGCAGCTGCCAGGGCGGCGCTGGACACATTTATACGTGACGATGTTATAGAGCCCACCAGAGTGTCTGTCGATTTATTAGATGACAACAGATATCTCACGCGTCTCTACACAACGCTGTCTGCTGATGAGATGACGGTTGACCCGGCGTTTGTCTTTAACAGTGACATGGGTGAGCAGCAGCTTGAGCGAAACGCCAGTCTCGATGCCAGCTGCATTAACGGCGAGACCAAATGGACGCTTACCCTGGGAGAGGGTACCGGGCGTAATGATGTTATGGTGATTGACGCTGCCGGTCCGGTGCCGCTCGCTGCACCGGCTATGGATCAGGCGGCAAGCTGGAAAGTAGAGCGAACCTCCAGTGCCGGATTACCAGTTGTTGCGGATGAAAATAGTTATGGTCCTGTTTCTGTTGCGGCAGTCTCCACAGGGGGTGGTGGTATAGGAGTTGGTGTTTTGTTTTTTGCTATTGCCGGATTGCGTCGTCGTATAGTGCATAGCTGATTTTTTATTTTCCACTGATCCTGTCGGGGTCAGTGTGTTCTGGTGTTCTGGTGTTCTGTTTTTAAGTGCTGCAGGCCGTTTTGTAACGCTTATATCAACTCTGCTCTTTTACTTCACCTTTTTGACTTAGTGAATAATTCACGCAATGCTCTAATAGAAATAATCGTTTATGACCACCATTCAATTATCTGAAATATACGTTTATCCCTTGAAATCTGCCGGAAGTATCTCCTGTGATACCGCTGCGGTGCATCTTCAAGGTTTGCAGTACGATCGCAGCTGGGCGTTGTTTGATGCCGGCAATAAATTAATCACAGCTCGGGAATATCCCCGTCTGTTAGACCTGCAAACGCGTATTCATGCTGAACAATTAGAAATTTCGCTCAGTGGTAACGTTCAACTGACAATCCCGCTGAAGTATCGTGGCACTGCGGTTCCCGATCTGACATTTTTTAGCAGAACGGTTGACGGGGTTTTACTGCACGACGATTTCCATCAATGGTTTTCTGACTACCTGGGGGTTCCATGCCGTTTGTTTTTTCAGAACGAACAAGTTCCAAGATATGTTTTAGAAAAGCACGGTGGTCGAGAACATGACGAAGTAAGTTTTGCTGATCAATGCCCGCTGTTGCTGATTTCAACGGCATCGCTGGCCGATCTTAATTCCCGTCTGGATAAACAGATCAGTATGCAAAATTTCCGGCCTAACCTCGTTGTGGACGGTTGTGCGGCCTATGCCGAAGATCAATGGAAGATTGTACGTATTGGCGATGTAGAATTTGAGGTCGCTCAAGCTTGTGTTCGCTGTGTTTTCACCACCATTGATCCCGTCACTAAAGAGAAAGGCAAAGAGCCTTTAAAAACTCTGGCAAGTTATCGACGTGGCCCCGACGAGGGAGTAATTTTCGGCGTTCATCTCATCCCGCGTCGCCTGGGTTCCATTAAGCTAAGTGATAAAATCAGTGTCATTAAATGAAGCGGAAACAGGATATTGAAGAAATTCAATGGCACGGATGACAAAAACATTCGTTTGATCAGTAACGCGCTCGGTGCGGACGACAGGGGGCAGCGATCAGTGGACGGACTACTACGTCCATCCACCTGGTTTATCGCGCCTCCAAGCTAACACTGAGTGCTTTCTCCCTGTAGACTTACACCATTGTGAATCGGTGCAAACCGGTTGTGACCTTAATAGTGTGTAAACGTAGGTTTAATGGCAAATAATAACAATGCGGCGGCAGCGGATGAATCCCGTCAAAAGGCAGCCCGCCAGGCACTGGACCAGTTGCGTAATCGCTTGCTCGATCTTACAGCGCGCAACCGCTTATTGAATTTTCGCCACAGCAGGACCAGCAGTCTTCGAGTGGTTGATGAGTTCCCCGATCAGTTACTTGGCTTGTTGCTGGACAACAAAGAGTTGCGCTTTGCACCGGTGCCGCTGCCCACCCGGGCCCAATTAATAGAAGCGCAATATCTGGCGGTTGATCCTGAAACATCTGCCGATGTGGTGCTTCGCGAGTCACCGACTCCGGCCCAGTGGGCAACCTTTCTGGGGCTGTCCGTGGACTATGAATTGCCGGTGCCGGATGCTCACGACGGGTTGTCGCAGGCTGAGCTCTTTTCCATGGCTGATGAACAAGGCGTCAGTGCAGAGCCTGACCCGGGCACTCAGGTTGATCAGTCTGGCGATGTTTCCCGCGACCCGGCACAGGGCGCGGCTGTTGATCCCAAAGCGAAGCGAGACATTGCCATGCCCGGGCGTGCGGCAAAACATTCGGACTCGGTGATCCAGACTCTATTGTACCCGGAAGATCTTGAAGCACTGGTGCGCAACCTTTATCAAAAGGCAGAATCTGCGGTGCAGGAGATGGGGACAAATATTTTGTATCTGTCTTTTGGTTTTCTTGAATGGTTTGAGGCAGACAAAAGCGATGTTACGCGCATCGCGCCGTTATTGCTGTTGCCGGTAACCATTAATAAAGGACGCCTGAACAAGCAGGCTGGTACGTTCGAATATCGGCTTAGTTATTCCGGTGAAGATATTGTTGCCAATCTGTCTCTGCTTGAAAAATTGCGCAATGATTTCGGCCTGGCGTTGCCGCCGCTGACCGATGAAGACGCCACTAACGCAGAGCAGGAATCCGCGCCGAGTGCGGAAGCCTATCTGAAGAAAATTGCAGGCATTTTAAAAAAATCAAAACCGGACTGGTGCGTTCGGCGTTACGTGACCCTGTCGTTGTTGAATTTCAATAAACTGCTGATGTACCTTGACCTTGATCCTGATCGATGGCCGGAACAGGGCAAGCTTGCCAGTCATCCGGTGGTGGCGCAATTTCTGGGTGCTGAAAAGAATGATCCCAACACTGCTGATGAAGGTTTTTCACGCGAACACGATATTGATGAGCTGCCGGAAGTGCATCGTCGATACCCGATTATCTATGATGCGGATTCTTCCCAGCACAGCGCTATTATCGATGTGCTCGATGGCAATAGTCTGGTTATTGAAGGGCCGCCGGGCACGGGAAAATCACAATCCATCACTAATTTAATAGCGGCGGCCATCAGTGACGGCAAGCGAGTGTTGTTTGTCGCTGAGAAACTTGCCGCACTGCAGGTGGTCAAAAGCAGGCTCGACAGAGCCGGGTTGGGGGATTTCTGTCTTGAGCTGCACAGCCATAAAACCCAGAAGCGTCAGTTTCTCAATTCTATCGAAGAGCGGCTTAACGCACACGGTGAATATCGGGATGCGGCAGAGATAGAAGCAGATATCAATCGCTATGAAAAACAGAAACTAACACTTAAAGCCCACGTTGAGCTGATTAACAGTGAATGGAAAAACACGGGTTTAACACCATTCCGGATATTTACCGCGGCAACCCGTTACAGGGATGGTCTGTCGGTTCCGCTGCTACAACTTGCAGATGGTGTAAGCGATGCCGCGCCGTCAGACAATCAGTTTACGGTTGAGTTTCGTCAACGTGTGGGCGATAAAATCGATCGCTACAAAGAAATATTTCATGCGATGGAAACGCAGGTGCTGGCAGTCGGTGATGACGATAACATCGCGGCCTCGGGCATATCAATGCATCCCTGGTACGGTGTTAAGCGCGATGATCTCATGCATCAGGAGATCAGCCGGTTCACACAGGCATTAACGCACTGGCAACAGGGCTTGTTGCAACTGACCGGGCAGCGCGATTCTCTGTCAGATCAATTGCAGTGCAGCCCTGCAGAAGTGGCGCTGAGTGTTGAATCGTTAGAAGCGTTAGTTCAGGGCTTGCAGTCTCTGCCCCGGCTTAGTGCAAATATCCGTCATAAGGCGTTGCCGCGCCTGGATGGTGCAACATTTTCAGCCTGCCAGAACGAGCTTCAACTGTTTGAAAGAATGCATGCTGCCAGTGATGTGCTATTGCCGGCGGTGAAAAGCCTGGTCACACAGGATAAGCTTCCTGTCGACCTGCTTGATAGTTGTGCTGAGAAGCTGAGGTACAGGCTGCACGAAGAGGTCACGCTGGGTGAGGCGGGTCAGTTGCTTGAAGCCACCATGAATACTATTGCACGTGGTGATGCTGCGCTATTGAAGATACAACAGGCGGCAACTGATGTCGCACCGCAGGCGCAAACCGTTCTTGGCCATTCGAGCATTGAAAGTGTCCAGCAGACAAGGCGGTTTTTATCCGTGCTTGACAGTCTTGACGTAACGCTTAGTGACAAACGCCACCCCCGGTTTGAAAATGAACTGCTGGACCCGGCGTTGCAACAATTAACGGTGCAGGTAGCGTCGGTACATCAACAAAAAGATGTGTTGTCGTCAGTGTTTGATATAAGAAAGCTCGGTGATCACGTGCCCCTGCTTGAGATGCAGGCAAGCCTTGATGGTGGCGGTATGTTTGGTTGGTTTAAGAGTGATTGGCGATCGGCTCGCGGGCGTTTAAAAGCAATTGCCGCTGCCGAGTCTGTAAGCATGCGTAAATTACGTGATAGTCTGGATGCTGCCATTCGGTTTTCCCGCGAATGTGCCGGACTTAACCAGCATGCAGAGTACACTCAATTGTTGGGAGCTGATTATCAAGGCGTTAATACTGATGTCGATGGTTTGCAAAATCTCCGGCGGTGGTATCAGAAAGTAGCGACTGAATTGCCGGCTGGATTGGCCCGCGCACTAATGGAAATACCGCCAGCCGCTGAACAAAAGCTACGCACGGTAATTGATCAGGGTGCGCCGGACGCCTTGCGCCATTGTGTGCAGTCGGTTCGCAATATCCGACATAAACTATTGCCGGGTGATTTGCTGCACAATGATGATACCGCGTTGCTGGGAGAGCAGGGGGCGTTGAAGTCGCTATCCGCACTACTTGCCGAAAACGTGGCGCCGTCGCGTGAGGTGCTGGGTAGTGACAACATAACCATTGCAGATTTTAATGATCAGCTGAATGCCGTAGAGACGCTTGAGGTAACACGCCAGCAATGGAATGACCGTGTGCTGCCTGACAGCGCGCTGGGCCGCGTTTTTGAAACTGACATAAATACACTTCGGCGCAACGGAGCTGATCATGGTGCCATTGTCGCTACGCTCTCTTTTGTCGAGGCGCTTGAGCAATGTAATGTTTGTCCGGCTGTTGTGAACACTATTCTGCAATCGCCACAGCAATATACGCTTGATGAACTGCATGATATATCACTGGAGCTTCAAAGCAGTCTTGTCGAATATAACGACAGGAAAAACGAATATCTGCAGATCGGCGATGTCTCTGAAAGTGATTGGTTGTTGCACTGCGGGTCTGATTTGCAGTTGCTAGTACGGCGAAATAACAATGCACTGAAAAGTGAAATGCTGATACCGGGATGGATGTCATATCTGGGTGCGGCCGGTCAGATGAGTGAACTGGGTCTGACAGGCGTTAGCAGCTGCTGTGAGCGAGGTGGGCTGTCTGTAGATCAATATGATGAGGCCTGGCTGGCGATGTCCTATGACCAGCTGGCCCGCGAGATTCTACGTGAATGCGCGCCTCTGGCGCAATTCTCAGGTGACATACAACAGACTCTCAGGGAGCAGTTTGCGCGGACCGATTTGAAGATACAACTACTGCAACGCGAACGGATAGCCTGGAAGGCCGATCAAAACAAGGTGCCGGAGGGAGTCAGCGGTGCCTATGTGAGGGACCTCACTGAACTTAAGTTACTGCGGCATGAGTGCAATAAAAAAACCCGCCATATACCGATCAGGCAGTTGTTGTCACGCGCTGCTAAGGCGTTAGTTCAATTAAAGCCTTGTTTTATGATGGGGCCACTGTCAGCAGCACAATATCTGCAGCCGGGTCAACTGGAGTTTGATCTGGTGATTATGGATGAAGCATCGCAAATCAAGCCGGAAGACTCGCTGGGGGTTATCGCCCGTGGCAGCCAGTTAGTCGTCGTCGGTGATCCCAAGCAGCTGCCACCGACCAATTTTTTTGATCGGGTAGTTGAAGACGAAGATGAAGATGTAACCGTTCTGGGTGAGCAGGAGAGTATTCTGGATGCAACTATCCCGATGTTTAACCGTCGCAGGCTGCGCTGGCACTACCGTTCACAACACGAATCTCTTATCGCGTTTTCTAATCAGAATTTTTACGACAATGACCTGGTGTTGTTTCCATCACCGGCCAGACAGTCCGAAGAGTTCGGTGTTAAACACAGAGTCGTTAATGGTTTATTTGTCGGCAGAACCAACGTGCAGGAAGCAGAGGCAATTGCTGATGCAGTAGCGAGTCACTTTCAGCATTTCCCGGGCGACTCCATTGGCGTTGTGGCGATGAACAGTAACCAGCGGCAGCTGATCGACGCGACTATTGAAGCAAAAGCCAAGAACGATGTATTGCTGCGCGAGGCGCTTGAACTGAACCTGGCCAGTGAAGAGCCCTTGTTTGTAAAAAACCTGGAAAACGTTCAGGGTGATGAGCGCGATGTGATTTTAATCTCCATGACTTACGGGCCGGCCACTGAGGGTGCGCGGGTGTATCAGCGTTTTGGCCCCGTTAATTCCGAAACCGGCTGGAGGCGATTGAATGTATTGCTGACTCGATCGCGTAAGCGCATGCAGGTGTTCACTTCGATGGCGTCAAGCGATATCGTGGCTGGAGAATCAAGTAAGCGAGGTGTGGTTGCACTGCGTGATCTGTTGGCCTACCTTGAAACCGGTATTGTTCACAACACCCGCCAGAGTGGCAGACAGCCGGACAGCGATTTTGAAATTGCCGTTATTGATCGACTTGAGCGGCTGGGTTATACCTGTGTACCGCAAATCGGCGTGGCCGGATTTTTTATCGATATAGCCGTTGTTGATCCTTCCAATGAGGGTCACTACTTAATGGGTATCGAGTGTGACGGTGCCGCCTATCACTCCGCCAGAACCGTTCGCGACAGAGACAGACTGCGTGAGGCGGTACTTGAACGGCTGGGCTGGCGCATTCGGCGTATCTGGTCTACTGACTGGTTTAGAAATCCGGACGCTGAGATTCAACGTGTTGTGCATGAGCTGGAAAGGTTAAGTCCCCGGGCGGAAATGTTAAACTCCCCGCAGGATGATGGTCAGGATGACCTTCAGCGCGATGATAATTATGCCGCTGAGACACAAGCGCGTGAGGTCTCTGCAGCTGCTGTGCAAGTGTCAGAAGAGACTGCAGTAGATCAGAGTCTGCACATTGTAAAGCCCGTTGTAGATTTGCAGCAGGAACTAACAACACTTGCGCAACAAATTGAACAGGAATTTCCGGATCACAGCGGCAGACAACGACTGTTGCGTGCCTCTATGCAGGAGGCATTGCTGGAATTTAAGCCGGTGAGTGTGGACGAGTTTGAATCGAAAGTTCCGCATTTTCTACGGCGTTCGATCGCTGACGCTGAGACAGAGGCGTATCTTTTGAGGGTATTGAGATTGATTGAAGCGGCCGGCAGTTGATTCGGGGTTTGGTGTGTGTCCCATCGGCATCGCCAATAAAGATAACTATTGTGTCGGTCTGTTGAACGATGTTGCAGGCTGACTGGCATCCGCTGTGATCCGAAGGTACGCAAAACTCGTCCCGGTTGGACGACAGTGCAATAAAACCCGGTGTATCTCCATTTCGCCAGCCTTTTGACTACACTTATAACTATAAGGAACTGCAGAGTGCATGAATTGTGCTTGCCTTAACCCGCATTATTGATGGGGTGGCGAGCATATCGCGTAGAGATTTGTTTTCACAGAGGATTTTCTGCCAGCGTCGAATACTTATTGATATCTGCAAGAGATAAATTTCTCTGTGGAACCAAAGATCAAGCGAGATGCCGTCAACTCCGTGAATAATGCGGGCTAAGTGTGTCTGCTATTGTGGGCCGCAGATTTCCCCTTAGCGTGTTGTTTTCATTTATTTTTTTCAATCCGGTTATTTATGATCGAAAGCGTTATTCAGCAGCGTGGACGGGCGGTACAGTTGCTCGTGTTCACGATATTGCTGGCGGCTGTTATTGCTACCTCAAGTGCACAGGTCGCTGATACTGACGCAGGTCAGGTGAAAAAGGTCAGTGTGGTGCTGCGTGGCGTGGATAAAGAGCAGCGTAGCAACATTCAAGGCATGCTTGATCTGTGGGCGTTTAACGAAAAAAAAATTCCGTCTGTTGCCCGACTTCGCTATCTGCATCAAATTGCGCCGGAGCAGATCGACGCGGCATTGCGTCCTTTTGGATATTATCGCGCCGAGATTGATGCCGACCTGAATGATCTGGGTGGAAGGTGGCAGGCGGTGTATCGCGTGAATCCACGAGACAGAGTGTTGGTTACCACTGAACCAGTGTTGTCGCTGGGTGATGTGCTGGTCGAGTGTGATGATTTTCGTTATAAACCCTATAACCGCAAAAGCCTGCTGCCCGATATCAAAGTAGAGGACGATCAGTTTAATAAACACAAGGATCTGGTGATGTCTTTTTGCGCGGCGCGCGACAGGGCACAGTTGAGAAAGGGGCAGCCGCTTGATCAGCAGGCATACGACGATTTAAAGCAAAGTTTGCAAACAGCAGCCAGTCGCCTGGGGTATTTCGATGCTGTATTTACTAAACATGAAATAAGAATTGATCTTGAGGCATACACTGCGGAAGTCGTTTTGCAAATGGATCCGGGTGATCGTTACCGCATCGGTGAAGCGAAGTTGACTCAGGATCTGGATTGGATATCCGAAGAGCTGCTGCAACGATATGTAGAGCTGGAGGATCAGGAATATTTCGACGCCGGAAAGCTGCAAAGCCTGCAAAGTGATTTAACTAACTCCGAATACTATAGGCAGGTAGAGGTTAAGGCTTCAGTGCAGGACGCTGAAAAACTGGTGGTACCGGTCAGAGTTGATTTGACTCATATTGTACCGCGCGAGTATGTTGTGGGTGTGGGCTACGACACTGATGCAGGTGCCAGAATGAAAGTTGGTGTAACCGGTCGGCGTGTCAATTCACGGGGTCATCAGTACGAAGCGGAAGGTCGGATATCGCAGATCGGTTATGGACTTGCAGCCGCATACACCATACCGACGGGAGATCCGCGAACAGACAGCTATGGTGTCAGCCTGAGACTGGACAGATCGGATACCTCAGAGAAAGACAGTCGATCAGTAGGGCTGGGGGCGAACTATCAGTTTCGCGATGGATTATGGTTCAAGACCTATGCACTGGATTATCAGGTCGATAAGTTTGTGCTTGATGGTGAAGCCAGCCGATCAACCTTGCTGGTACCCAGTCTTGAGTGGACACGAACATACCCGGCCGAACTGGAAAAAAGAATTAATACGGTTAATGGTACCTGGCTGAAACTTGGTCTGCGTGGCGCCAGTGATTCGCTGGTATCTGATACATCATTTATTCAGCCGCAAATTTCAACCAAGTGGATTGTATCCTTTGAAAGCAAGAACCGTTTTATTGCGCGATCCCGAATTGCGACAACCTGGGTGAAAGATTTTGAAAAACTGCCCCTGAGCCTGCGTTATTACACCGGTGGCGACAGTTCTGTCAGAGGATATGACTTTGAACAGATCGCGCCGGTCAATAGTGATAATGAACCCCAGGGCGGAAAGCACTTGCTCGAGGCGAGTGTGGAATATGAGATTCCGTTTAGGGATAACTTCAGTTGGGCTGTGTTCAGTGATTTTGGTGATGCCTTTAATGACAGCCCGGATTATCGCATCGGTGTTGGCGCGGGTTTGCGCTGGAGATCGCCAATCGGCCCGGTGCGGTTTGATCTGGCCCGTAGTTTAAAAGACCCCGGGGAAGGCAACGTGGAGTTTCATCTTTCCATTGGGCCGGACTTATGATTGAGAGGCAGGTGATTACGGGGCAGGTGATTACGGGGCCGGTGATTATGGGGCACGGGCGATGAAATATCTAAAACGCCTGGGATGGGTGTTGTTGTGCCTGTTGTTATTGGTATTGGTATTGATCGCCTATTTGACCATGACGCATGGTGGTATGAAGCGGTTGTTCTCACTGGGGCAGAGTTATTCGCAGGGTGAGTTAAGCTGGGGTGAATCATCGGGTAGTTTAAAAGGGCCGGCATCACTTAACGACATTGTTTATGTTAGCGACGCTGGTGCCTCGGTAAAAGTAGCGAAGGGCTATTTTGACTGGAAACCGAAAAAGCTGTGGTCCCGCACGATAGAAGTCAATGATTTCAGTCTCAGCGGTGTAGAGATAATGCTACCGCCGCCATCGCAACAGCCGGCAGAAAAACGGCAGCCGTTTCAGTTGCGGGATCTGGCGTTGCCATTCGACACCAATATTGAACAAGTCAGTATTAGCGATGTAAAAGTGTATCCCCACGGTGTTGATACTCCCATTGTGATTGATAAGATCGAATTAGTCGCTGATGGTCGTGGCGATACCATGAAACTGGTGAAGCTGCGAGTGTCAGCACCTCAGGGTGAGTTGCGATTGGGTGGATCAATTAGTGCCAGGGGCGTCTGGCCGTTGGATCTGCACCAGCAGTGGCGTTTCAATCACCCTGTACTTGGTGAATTTACCGGTCAGGGATCGATGACTGGTAATGTTAACAATATGCACGTACAGCATGTTGTCGATGGTGCGGTTGATATCAACGTTGATGCGATGGTTAAAGATGTCGTCGCTGAAGTGTCCTGGGATGGTGAGGTTAATGCACAATCTGATGATCTGGGTGGGTTCTCTGATGCCCTGGCTGGTGTGCCGTTGTCAGTTGCTGCCAATACCAATGGATCATTGCAGCAATATGGCCTTAATGGAAAAATTAATACCAGCCACTCTCAAACAGGACCATTATCGCTAGACCTTCAGCTTAGCGGAACGCTTGATGAAGTGGTCATTGAGCAGGGCATCATTAATCTTGAGCAATCCCCGGCAGTTGCGAATATTACCGGTAATCTCACACTGGCTGACCTGCAAAGTAATATTGCTGTTGAGTGGTCTGAGTTGCAGTGGCCTTTGCTCAACGCGCAAGGGCTTGAAGAAGGTGAGGCATTAGTTGCGGTTAGTCCATCCGGCAAGGCAGTATTCAACGGCACGGCTGATGACTATGCGGTGAAGGTAGAGGCAAATCTGGGTAGCGGCCTTGTTGAACAGGCGGGGCTTTTTGATTTAGCAGTTGCTATGGATGGCAATACACAACTGATTAACATTGAAACCGTTTCGCTTGAATCTGAAAGCAGCGATACTGATCTTACCATTAATGGAACGGTTGACCTGCAAAGCAGCACGGTAGATGTAAATGGTAAATGGCAGAGTCTGGGCTGGCCTCTGCAGCTGGCTGAGGGACAGAACAGTGATCAGAAAATAATTAATAGTGAGGCCGGGCAGTTTAGTGTTGTCGGCCCTTTGGATGGCTATAAGATCAATGCTCAATTGTCCGTTGAAGGTCAGAATGTACCGGCGGGTCAGTGGCAATTGTCAGGCAATGGCAGTCAACAGGCCATAGATGACATCAACCTGCAGGGACAGACTCTCGACGGTGTAGTCACAGGCAACGGCAGGGTTAACTTCAGCCCTGCTATGGATTGGGTGTTTGATCTTGTCGCAAAGAATATTAATCCTGCCGGAAAATGGCCGGACAGTCGGGGTCAGATTAATCTGGAGATTAATACGGTTGGCGCAGTCGGTGACAATGGCACGCAGGCAAAAGCGACCATCGCAAATCTATCAGGCCACTACCGTGACCAGCCACTAAGCGGTACAGGTGAGGTTCGTGTTGCCGGTGAAGTGGTTGAAATCGATCGCCTGAGTGTGAAGGCTGGCCCCGCATTATTGACCGCAAATGGCAAGCTGAGTGACGCGCTGGATCTTCAATGGCGCTTGAACGCACCGGAGCTTGATAAGCTTGCCAAGGGATTGAGTGGTGCGGTTGAGTTAAAAGGCGATGTGGCGGGGACAATGATTGATCCGGCCAGTGACTTTTCCATCGATGTAAGTAACTTTAATAGTGGTGATGTACAGGTTGAAAGTATTACAGGCGCAGGGACGATCGATCTCAGCGGCGGTGAAAAATCGAATATCAAGCTAAGCGTTAACAACATTACCCGGGGCGATCAGGTCTGGGATCAATTGCAGCTGAATGGTAGCGGCGTGCCGGCGAAACATCAACTGGAAGTGTCACTGCAAGGCGCACTGGCCGATCTGACAATTAACGTTGATGGCGGCGTTAGTGATGAAACGTGGAGTGGCACTATTGATCAGCTTGATCTGGAAAAATCCCCGATCGGCGACTGGGCGCTGGAGCGGCCGGTGTCAGTTAAAGCCAGTGCTTCACAAGTTGTTGCAGATAAATTTTGTATTGCAAGTGAGCCTTCATCGGTCTGTGTAGACGGCCAGTGGAGTGCAGCAGGCGGGGTGAAGGCGGAAATTGATATTCCGAAACTTCATGCAAAACACTTTGGTGAATACCTGCCACCCGATTTAGACATAGACGCCGCAGTGACCGGGCGGGCCAGTGTGAAAACTGATGCCGATGGCAAGCCGACTGTGGTGGCGGATTTAAAAATCCCCGGAGGTGAAATTAACTATCTGGATAATGGTGAACAGGTTAATAACCCGCTAGGTCAAAGCCGGCTGCAGTTTGAATTGAGTAACGACAATATAAAATCAGACCTCGATCTTGATTTAGGAGAAATCGGCACCGCCAGAGGGGTTGCCACCGTGGCGGGGCTATCGACCACAAAAACACTGGGAGGATCAATTAAAACTGACATTAAGGATTTATCTATCGCCAGTGTTTTTGCGCCGGACATGCAGTCGGTAGACGGTGAATTTAATACTGATGTGCAACTCGGTGGTACGCTCGACGCACCGGCTGTTGTTGGAGATACCGGGCTCGGTGGCTTAGTGGCAGAGATACCGTTTATAGGCATGAAAGTATTTGACGGTGCAATGAATGCGACCAGTGATGGTAAAGGGGGACTGAACATCGATGGCAGCGTTACCTCCGGTGATGGTGAGCTTAAATTTACCGGCTTGTACAATCCCGGCACCGGCGATATGGACATTGCAGTTAAGGGTGAGAATTTTCAGCTGGCGAACACAAGTCGCCAACGTGCGACCGTAGACCCGGATCTGTTGATCAGGGTCAATGGTGAAAACATGACTGTCACAGGTACTGTGCATATCCCTTCTGCGTACATTGAGTCAGGTGGAGAGGATGCTGTGATCAGAGAGTCTTCTGATGTAGTCATTGTCAATGGCGGTGAAGATCTGCAGGAGAGTCAGGAAACCAAAGTGAAGCTGGATGTGAAAGTCACGCTGGGGGATGATATTCGTGTAAAAGCCGGTCCGTTTGACGGTGCACTTGGCGGTGGTCTGACTATTGAGCAGCAGCCTGGCAGAGTGCCTACCGGCTCCGGCGCGATTGAAGTGTTGAGTGGTGACTTTTTAGTGTATGGTCAAAAGCTCACTATGGAACAAGGCCGTGTGCTTTTTGGCGGCGGTCCTATCGATAACCCGGCACTTGAAATTGATGTTGCCCGCGATGTCACTGCCTATGATGTTAAGGCTGGTGCGCAGGTTCGTGGAACAGCTCAGGCGCCATTGCTGCAGTTGCAATCTGAACCTGCCCAAACCGATGCAAATACCTTGTCTTACATCCTTCTGGGCAGACCGGTGGATGGCACAGGTGTCAGCTACACGCTAGGTAAATTTATTACCCCTGATATCTATGTGAGCTATGGCATCGATTTGTTCGAGAAAATACAAACCTATAACCTTCGATATAAAATCACAGATAAGCTGTCCTTCGTGGCGACAAAAAGTGCCACCTCCAGTGCTGATCTGATCTACACGTTTGAGCGTTGAATGCGGTAATTTTTGCTTATTAGGTGCATAGAAATTACTTATGTAATTCCGGTTAATCCTAAATTCGACTAGCGCTTCCCAACATCGAAAGTATATACTGCCTGCCTGGGGGAACATTTCTGCCACCTGCTTGCTGGTGATCGCACCGGGTTTCCGGCTCTATCGTTTGTGTTAGTGTATTCTCGCTGACTAAAAATCCAGATCAGGCTTTTTACAAAGCCTCAGGTTATTTTTAAGAGATCAATCATGCAAATTGGTGTACCTAAAGAATTGTATGCCGGAGAGGCGCGTGTGGCGCTGACACCGGAGACAGCAGTTCATATCCAGAAACTTGGACACAGTATTACTATCGAGTCCGGTGCCGGCGATGCTGCGAATTTCAGTGACCAGGCCTATCGTGATGCAGGGGTTACAGTTACTAATGACACCAGAGCGGTCTGGGCTGACACTGATGTAGTCATGAAAGTCCGTGCGCCATCAGATGCCGAGATGGATCTGTTAAAAGAAAACGGCACGCTAATCAGTTTTATCTGGCCGGCCCAAAACGAAGACATGCTTAAGCAGTTTGCCGCCAAAGGAGTTACCGCTCTGGCGATGGATTCTGTGCCGCGAATTTCAAGAGCACAAAAACTGGACGCACTCAGTTCAATGGCTAACATTGCCGGCTACCGTGCAGTGGTCGAGGCGGCAGGTAATTTTGGTCGGTTCTTTACCGGTCAGATTACCGCGGCTGGGAAAGTACCGCCGGCCAAGGTGATGGTCATTGGTGCCGGGGTAGCCGGTCTGGCGGCAATCGGTGCGGCCAAAGGTATGGGCGCTATAGTCAGAGCATTCGATACACGGCCTGAAGTAAAAGAACAAGTCGAGAGTATGGGCGCCGAATTTCTGGAAATGGATTTCGAAGAAGAAGATGGCAGCGGTGAAGGTGGTTATGCGAAAGTAATGAGTAAAGCGTTTATCGAAGCTGAAATGGCATTGTTTGCAGAGCAGGCCAGGGAAGTGGATATAATCATTACCACGGCGCTGATTCCCGGTCGTCCGGCACCTGAACTGATCACTACTGAAATGGTAGAGTCCATGAAGCCGGGTAGTGTTGTCGTTGACCTTGCGGCAGAGCAGGGTGGTAACTGCAAACTGACTCGCGCCAATGAAGTGATAAAACATGGTGATGTCACACTGATTGGTTATACTGACCTGCCCAGCCGGATGGCAGCGCAGTCAAGTCAGTTGTACGGCACCAATCTGCGGCACCTGTTAAACGATCTGACTCCTGAAAAAGACGGTGTGATAAACGTCAATATGGACGACGAAGTTATTCGTGGCACAACAGTGGTTAATAAAGGTGAGGTCTCCTGGCCACCGCCTGCCCCTAAATTATCAGCTACACCCAAACCGGTCGCGGCAGCAGCTGTTGCGCCGCCACCGCCTGAATTAACGACTTTCGAAAAGTTACGCGGCACCCTGATTACCGCCACCATCGGTATATTGGCGGTCTTTGCAGTCGGGTCTGTAGCACCGCCTGAATTCATGAGTCACTTCACTGTGTTTGCACTGGCGTGTTTTGTCGGGTATCAGGTGATCTGGAATGTGAGTCCCTCATTGCATACCCCTTTGATGAGTGTCACCAATGCGATCAGCGGCATTATTGTCGTTGGTGCCCTGTTGCAAATATCGTCACCATCCGGCTTTGTGGTTTTTCTTGCAGCGTTTGCGGTACTTGTGGCGTCTATCAATATCTTTGGTGGGTTTCTGGTTACTCAGCGCATGCTGAAGATGTTTAGGAAGTAGGGCTTAGCACAATGAATTCTGGAATGGTTACAGCTGCATATATTGTTGCGGCAATATTATTTATCCTGAGTCTTGCCGGTCTGAGTAATCAGGAGACAGCACGTCGCGGCAACTGGTTTGGTATTGCCGGTATGACTATCGCAATACTGGCCACCGTACTGAGCGGGACTGTGACCAACTACGGGCTGCTTATCGTGATGGTGGCGGTGGGGGGGTGTATCGGTGCCTTTCTTGCGGCGCGTGTGCAAATGACCGAAATGCCAGAGCTTGTCGCTATATTGCACAGCTTTGTCGGGCTGGCGGCGGTGCTGGTTGGTTTTGCCAGTTACTTTGATCCGAATATGCATCTTGAAGGTGCGGCAAAATCTATTCACAACGTTGAAATCTATTTAGGCATATTGATTGGTGCAGTAACGTTTACCGGTTCTGTTATCGCGTTCGGCAAACTCAATGGAAAAGTTGGCAGCAAGCCGCTTATGCTTGCTAACCGGCATCTGCTCAATGCCGCTATCGGTGTTTTTTGTATCATCCTGTTATTTGTATTTTTATCGGTCGGTAAAGGAGCAGGTACGGCGATCCTGATTATCATGACTATTCTGGCGGGAGCGTTCGGAATACATATGGTGATGGCGATCGGTGGTGCTGACATGCCGGTAGTGGTTTCCATGTTAAACAGCTACTCTGGCTGGGCAGCGGCGGCAACCGGGTTTATGTTGTCTAACGATCTGTTGATTATTGTTGGTGCTCTGGTGGGCAGTAGTGGTGCGATTCTAAGCTACATCATGTGCCGTGCAATGAACAGGCAGTTCCTCAGTGTCATCATGGGTGGTTTCGGCGCGGCACCGGTTGCGGCTGCTGACGGTGAAGAAGTCGAACAGGGCGAACCCAATCCGATTCTGCCGGACGAGGTTGCGCAACTGTTGATGGACTCTGAAGAAGTGGTGATTGTTCCCGGTTACGGTATGGCAGTCGCGCACGCTCAGCACCCGGTTTCCGAGCTAACCAAGACCCTTATTGATAAAGGCGTAAAAGTCCAGTTTGCGATACACCCTGTTGCAGGTCGAATGCCCGGTCACATGAATGTGCTTTTGGCTGAAGCAAATGTACCCTATGATCTGGTGCTTGAGATGGATGAGATCAATGATGATCTGCCGCAAGTTGATGTGGTCATTGTTATCGGTGCTAACGATATAGTAAATCCGTCAGCGCTGGATAACCCGGCAAGCCCGATTGCCGGCATGCCGGTATTGGAAGTCTGGAATGCCAAGACGGTTATTGTTTCCAAGCGCGGTATGGCCACCGGCTACGCTGGTGTCGAAAATCCATTGTTCTTTAAAGACAACACCCGGATGTTGTTCGGTGATGCCAAAGATAGTGTTGAGGCTATCCGCTCAGCACTCAAGTAGTGCCTGCATCTTCGTGTGGGTGTGATAGTAATTACCCACGCCAGTAGACCAATGGCAAGCCCGGCGCAAATAAGTGGCGGTGACTATTGTCCCGGACTTTCCGCTGGCGTGAATTACGACAACTCGAATTCGCGACGTTTGTGCGTTGCGGTAATACTAGTGTTTGTGCTGATAGGCCACCAGCGGGTTTAACAGCCTGGTGAAGAATCCGGTAAATTTCACTGGTGCATCACAGACGGTCAGGCAAAGGCACTCTTCGTCATTGCTGGTGCAGGGGCTGTGAACTTCCCCGGCTTTTCGAACCAGGAAATCGCCGGGGAAATACTTGCCGTCCTGATCAGAGAAGCTGCCATCCAGTACAACAGTTATTTCAAGGCCGTGGTGATCGTGGTCAGACACGGTACTTCCGGGTTGAAGTTTGTGCAGAGCAACGCTGCGGGTGTCGCCCAGATTGCTTAATTTTGCAATGCTGATCTGTGGTCCGATTTTTTTCCATGAAAGATTGTCAGTGCCTTCGGGTATCAGTGTTTTGATTACAGTGGGCAGGTCTGTGTGGCCTGTCACCGGCTGGCTGTTGTTTTGCGGTGGAGCAACGTCTGCCTGACCCGGGTCCTTGTTGATGTGAGACAATACGTTCTGTAACAGATCTGGCGCTGATTCATTGTCATTGGTCTGAGTATTGAAGACCATAGCGCCGAGTTGGGTCAGCTCCGATGCTTCCTGTTTGCATTTCTGGCAGTAGGCGAAATGTGTTGAGACACAAAGCGCCTGTGAATCGGATAGCGTGCCAGCTGCATATTCAGACAGCCATTTTGTATCTGGATGAAAATTTGTCATTCTTCTGTTCCGAACTTTTCAGTTACCTGCGTTCTGTCTGCACTCATTACGCCGGAAGCGCAGATCGCAGTCTATCCATTGCAAGTCTGAGTCTTGATTTAACTGTACCGAGCGGCAGTCCTGTTTGTTTTGCCACTTCAGCATGAGTTTTGCCTTCGATGTACACTTCACGCAGCACGGTTATCTGCTCGGCGGGAAGTGTGTTCACCACTTGCTCAATTTGAGCGCTGCTTCTGGCCAGATCCATGACGCTGACCGGATCGGGTTCTTCAAAAACCGGCCACAGATCGTCGGCGGTGAGCGGGCTCGATATGCGTTTCAATTTGCGCAGATAATCAATGCGACAGTTTCTTGCGATAGCGAATATCCACGTGCTTGCGCGGGCTTTGTCGCTGTTGAAATATTTCGCCTTCTGCCAGACCTTGATCATCACGTCCTGCACCAGTTCATCGGCCATTTCCGGTGAGGTGTGGTGGCTTTTCAGTGCCATTCCATAGGCTTTAATTTTAGGGCAGAAGTGGTTGAACAGGCGTGTGAAGGCTTCACGGTCCTGATTGACCGCAATATGCTCAATCGTTTCTGCCCATTCATCAAAGGGCTTTTCATGGTCTGGGTGCATAGAATAGCCGCTGGGTGTTTGTGTCCGGGCAGTCCCGAATTCTGATTGATTTTCGTCAGGGTTCACGCCGAGCGTCAAGTGTACACCTTGGCAGCATTGTTAATGTATCGGGTTTACGTCGATGACTTGCCTTTGGATCATCAGAATCTGTACTGATTTACAAGTGATCCATTCAAGTTTGAACCGCGTAGACGTATTGTTGCCTCTACACCAATCACCAGCGGCGTAAAACTGATGTCTCAAGTAGTTGAAAAATTTAAAACTTTGTACGCTTCAGGTAACCAGATTCCCGAAGCCGAGCTTACTCAGGTGTATGCTGAGGACATTATTTTTGTCGATCCGATCCATCGAATAGAGGGCAGGGAAAATCTGGCCGCCTATCTGGCGACTATGTACGCCAATGTGTACAGTTGCCGGTTTGACTATCAGGACCAGATGGTTCAGCAGCAACAGGCCTGCATCCGGTGGAACATGTTTTTCCGGCACAGAAAGCTGAGCGGTGGCAGGGAAATAGAGGTCAGAGGTATCACTGTTGTAGAGTTCGATGAGTTGATTGTCAAACACGAGGACTTCTTCGATGTGGGCTCGATGTTATATGAAAATATTCCTGTGTTGGGTAGTTGCGTAAGGTACCTGAAAGGAAGAATCAGTTGAGAGTACAACATATGGTTGATCGATTGATGTGTCGAAGCGTGACTGCAGAGCAAGCGCGTTGTGTTGTTAGAGCATCATTGTGATTGCGTCAAAACGGATATGGCTTGTTGGTGGCGGTTCCGGCATTGGTCGGGAGCTGGCGTTGAAGCTATGCGCTGCCGGTAATCAGGTAGTCATTAGCGGTCGCGGATTGGAGGCGCTTCAAGAGGTTGCTTTAGCGGGGCAGGGCAACAGCGCAGGGGATGATAAGGGCGGGAAAATATTCCCGCTGGTATACGATGTGACCGACGATGAGCACAGTAAAGCCATAGCGCTTGAAGTTGCGGCGTTGGTAGGAGGCATCGATATCCTGGTGTACTGCGCCGGCCGGTGTGAGTATGTAGATGATGCTGAAATGTCTGTAGAGTTATTCAGGCGGGTTTATGAGGTGAATGTGTTCGGCATGGTGAGCGCGATCTCTGCAGTGCTGCCATTGATGAGGCGGGAAGCTACATCCTCCTATAAACCGCAGGTGGTCGGTGTCGCCAGTCTGTCTGCAGTGGTGGGTTTACCTCGTGCAGAGGCCTATGGTTCATCCAAGGCGGCGGCGAACTACCTGTTAAATGCGTTGAGAGTGGATCTCGATCAACACCATGTGGATGTCACGGTGGTTAACCCCGGTTTTGTCGAGACGCCTATGACTGAAACGAATGATTTCCCTATGCCCTTTATTATGAGCGCCGGTGCTGCAGCAGACTGTATAATCTCCGGCATTGAAAAAAGAAAACGTATCGTGAATTTTCCCTGGGCGCTGTTGCTGTCGCTGAAGCTGGGTGCGCTGTTTCCGGCGTTGTGGTACGGATTTATCGGACCTCGACTGGCGCGGCGTGATGCCTCTGTCAAAACCTGATAATCAGAAAGTACAAATCAAACTATGAAAATTGCAGTTATCGGGTCGGGAATCTCTGGTCTTACCAGCGCCTACTATCTTAGCCGGGAGCACGAGGTCCAGGTGTTCGAGTATGCCGACCGGATCGGTGGTCACACGGCCACCATAGACGTTGATCACAACGGTGAACAACACGCCATCGATACCGGATTTATTGTCTATAACGATTGGACTTACCCCAGATTTATCGAGCTGTTAAGCGAGCTGGGAGTCGCGTCACGACCGGCGGAGATGAGTTTCAGTGTCAGTTGTCTGGCCAGCGGGCTGGAATACGCGGGGAGTAACTTTAATACATTATTTGCTGATCGATTAAACCTGACTCGAATACAGTATTGGCGAATGCTGCTGGAGATAGTGCGTTTTAACCGCCAGGCAATAAACGATCTCGAATCAAATTGTCTGCCCGCAGACGAGTCACTTAGTGATTATCTTGTCCGCCATAAATTCAGCCGCATGTTTAAAGAAAAATATCTGATCCCTATGGGCGCTGCAATCTGGTCGTCCGGGACCGACGAAATGCTCGATTTTCCACTGATATTTTTTGTTCGATTTTTTAAAAATCACGGCTTGTTATCGATAAAAAACAGGCCTCAGTGGCGCACCATTGTCGGCGGATCCGGGGCGTACCTTGCGCCTTTAACCGAGGGATTTAAAGACGGTATACATACCAATACCGAAATTACAAAAATTTCCCGTACAAATGAAAGCGCCACCGTTACATACCGTGATCGTGAAACCAACGAAACCCGGGAACAGCAATTTGATGCGCTGGTCGTGGCGACACACAGTGATCAGGCGCTGGAATTACTTGAAGATGCCACGGCCGCAGAGTCTGAAATATTGTCGGGTATTCCCTACCAGGCTAACGAGGTGGTTCTGCACACTGATGTAACTCTGCTGCCAAAGCAAAAACGGGCGTGGTCCAGCTGGAACAGCAAGATATACAGGGCTGATGCGAAAGAGCCAATGGCAAAGCTAAGCTACAATATGAATATCCTGCAGGGTATTGATTCGGACACTACCTATTGTGTCAGCCTGAATCAAACCCGATACATTGACCCTGAAAAGATATTGGGGGCCTACCAATACAGCCATCCGGTATTTTCGCTTGAGGGTGTGCGCCTGCAGCAGCGCTGGTCGGAAATCTCAGGGAAGCTCTGTACCTGGTACTGTGGCGCATACTGGGGTAGCGGGTTTCACGAGGATGGTGTGGTCAGCGGTTTGAAAGTGGTCGAGTCTATCAACAAACGGTTCAGTGCCGGCAACACTCCTGACCCTGCGGCAGCCCAGCCACGTTCGCGGCGTAGAGAACCCATTGTATAGCGCGATCTACAAGGGAACGGTGTGGCATAGACGTCTACAGCCACGAGAGCACGGGTTTAAGTACAAGGTTTTTATGATGTACATTGATCTGTCAGAGCTCGACGAAATCCTGATCAAGAGCCGCTTATGGTCGAGAGGGTGGTTTTCACTGGCGCGTTTTAGACGTTCTGATTATTTTGGCTCAGAGTGGGATGTTGACGGAGTTGATGCCGGTGATGATGTCGGTCATCTTGATCAGTGTGTTCGAGAATCAGTCAATAACAGTCTGTCGTTCTATCCTGACGGTCCGATCAGATTGTTGACGAACTTACGTTACTTCGGTCATATCATCAATCCGATAAGTTGTTACTACTGCTTCAGCAAGGACAACAAACTAATTGCATTGCTGATTGAAGTGACAAACACACCCTGGGGGGAGAAAACGCACTACGTACTTGATCTAAGAAATTATTCACCTGCAGATGAAATTGAATTTAAAAAAGAAATGCATGTGTCACCGTTTATGCCTATGCGAATGATGTATCGGTGGCATGGCAGGATTACCTCTGATTCCCTGCAGTATTCGCTTGCTAACCTGCCTGTCACTGCTGAAACAAAAGGCGGATTGCAACAAAGTGCTGTGTTTCGTGCGGGTGTTAACCTGAACAGGGTGGAAATTACTGCTGCAAGTCTCAACGCAGTCGTTCTGCTGTATCCTTTTATGACAGTTAAGGTGGCGATAGGCATTTACTGGCAGGCGCTGAGGCTTGCTATAAAAAAGGTGCCTTTTTTTTCACATCCTGACAGGGTGTTGTAAGAACAATAATGATTCAAACTAAATACAAAGGCGTAGTTATTATGAAAGTTCATAATGGGGAGACGTTCAGATATGAGTAATGCGCTTGATCCGCAGTCCCGGTTGTCGTCCTTGTCTGCTGTTGAAACGCGTGGCGGAATTGCTGACACCGGTCTGCCAGCCCGTGTCAAAGGTTGGGCCAGCGCCCTGACCCTGGGTCGTAATATGGATGCCGGAAAGGCCGGAAGTACCACCGAGCGCTGGGCGCGCAGTCTGGTGCACGGTCATATGGGAAAGATGCAAAGAGGGCAGTTGACCCTGGTGGAGGGCAACGATTCCATTCAGTTTGGCGATACAAGTGCCACTGAAAAACAAAGTGCCATTGTTGCTGAGATACATGTACAGAGCCCTGCTGCGTTCTCTGCAATTGCCTTTAACGGTGTGGTTGGTGCGGCAGAAGCCTATATGGATGGTCTGTGGACCACGCCGGATCTTTTGTCTGTTATCCGTTTTTTTGTCTCTAATATAGTCGCGCTCAAGGGAATGGACAAAGAACGTTCGGCAGCTAATGCAGTGGCGTTGAAGTTATTGAGTATGGTCACCAGAAACAGTGTTTCCGGGTCGCGTAAAAACATCTCGGCGCACTATGATCTGGGCAATGACTTTTTTGAGCTGTTTCTCGATCCATCCATGATGTACTCAGCCGCCGTTTTTAATGGCCAGAACCTATCACTGGAAGAAGCAGCCATTGCTAAGTTGGAGACCATGTGCAGGAAGCTGCAACTCAATGCTGATGATCATCTGGTGGAGATTGGTACTGGTTGGGGAGGGATGGCAGTATACGCGGCCAAAAACTACGGTTGCCGTGTTACAACAACGACGTTGTCTCAGCAGCAGCATGACTTTACGCGGGCGTTGGTTGAGAAAAATGGCCTGGAAGATAAAATTACGGTAGTCATGAAAGACTACAGAGAATTGCACGGGCAGTTCGACAAGCTGGTTTCCATAGAAATGATCGAGGCAGTCGGGCACCAGTATTTTTCCGACTACTTTAACAAGTGCAGTAGCTTGCTGAAACCCGATGGTCTGATGTCACTTCAGGCCATTACCATTGCGGATCAGCGTTATGATCAAGCCCGGCGTTCAGTCGATTTTATCCAAAGGTATATTTTCCCCGGGGGCTGTCTGCCCTCAATGAGTGTGATTGCCAGGCATGTGGCTGAAGATACAGATATGGGTATTGTTTCGGTGAATGATATAACTCAGGACTATGCAAAGACACTGGGGTTCTGGCGCAAATCATTCGAGGGAAACCTGGATAAAGTGCGTGCGCTTGGTTTCGATGAGCGCTTTATCCGTATGTGGTTGTATTATCTGTGCTATTGCCAGGGTGGCTTCCAGGAGCGTGTGATAAATACGGTGCAAATGGTGATAGCCAAACCCGATTACCGGCCAAATTAGTGCCCATCCGGCTGCGAAAAAACATTATCAATATCGTTGTTTTTAACGCGGTATGGCTTGTTTGTGTGTTGGGAGGGAATGCAGTGGCGCTGGCAGCAGTGACTGTGACGGTGATACTGCACATGAAGTTTATCAGCACTGATTTTCGTGAGCTGTACTTTATTTTGCTGGTTGGCGTCACCGGTCTGATTGTAGAGTCCGGTTTTGTCTATTTCGGTGTGTTGCAGTCGCCGTCCAGTTCATTGCTGCCACCATTATGGCTGCTATCACTTTGGCCGTTGTTTGCCACCACGCTTAATCATAGTACACGCTGGTTTCAGGAGCACCCGGTTTTCTCTGTGCTGGCAGGGGGCATTGCGGGGTCATTGACTTACTACACAGGTACCCGACTGACCAGCTATGAAATAGTTGAGCCTTTTTACCCGTCGATGATTAAACTGGCTGTTGTATGGATGATTGTTTTCCCGCTGCTGATGTGGATGGCGAAGCAATTCAAGCTTCCTGCTGAATAATCCGCTCAGCGCTCCTGCTTGCTGTACTCTTTTTCTACACGCGCTATTCGTACGGTGAAGTTTTCGTACCATTTCTGGTGACCTGACTTTTGTGCTGCGAGGTGTTGCGCGTTTTGTTTCCACTTTTTGATGGAGTCCAGATCGCTCCAGTAGGAGACAGTGATACCGATATCGCTGTGGGCGGATTCAATGCCCAGATAGCCGGGTTGCATTGCGGCCAGCGCCACCATTGCTTCTGCTGTTTCATCATAGCCGTCTGTCTTGGCAGTGCGCACAGAACTGAATATGACGGCATAATAGGGTGGTTCGGGTGTAGTTGCTGTAGGCGGCATGCTGGTAGCCTCTTGTCATTGGAGCCTGAAGTGTAACAAAGCCGCCGGTAGGGCGTATGCACCGATGTGTTCGGTAAGATGATAGTATCGAGCAGGCCGCGCGGGCTTTACCCCATTCACCTAACCCCTTCTGAAGGTTGTTAATGCTCTATGGACTCTCACGAATTAGAAAATACCCGTATCGCATTCTCAAAGTTTGCCACCGGCGTTTGCATTGTAACGGCTGCGGTTGATGGCAAGCCGGTTGGTATGACGGTAAGCAGTTTTAATTCGGTGTCTTTAGATCCACCGTTAGTACTTTGGAGTGTGGGTAAACATGCGCCTGAATATGCAGCTTTCTGCGGTGTGAAAAACTATGTTGTACATATCTTATCCAGTGATCAGATCGCACTTTCCAATCGTTTCGCCACTCCCGGAATTGATAAGTTTGACAGCCTGGACTATGAATTATCCGGGCAGAATGTGCCGCTGATTGCCGGGGCTATTACGCGATTTCATTGTAGTACTGTGCATAATTATCCAGCAGGTGATCACAATATTTTAGTAGGATCGGTAGACGAGATTGAGCAGGGGCGGGGGGAATCGCCGCTGATTTATTATTGCAGTGATTACCGTAGTGTGGGTGAGGCGATTGCGGGCTAGTAGGCTGTGCGGAAAGGTTGTTACCGAACTTTCCAAACAGCCCTCTGTATACGTTAGCGCACCAGTCTGGAGGCGTTGTGTTGGTGAAACCAGCTTCAGATAAACGAAATTACATTGAGCACTACCGTTAATATTACAGAAATGAGAAGCATGGTTTTCCAGGGGAAGAACACTTGTACTTTTGGACGCTTGCCGTCTTCGCTTTCTGCAAAAGCCTTTTCCATTTTCTCGTGAATGTGGCGTTCGGCCTTTTGTGTGGATTTCGGGAATAACAAGGGTATTGCGTTTAGTAGAATGGTCAGAATGACAGAGGCGATAATTGTTTGAACTATAAACCCTTGCATTTGGCTCTTCCGCTGGTGATTGTCTGATCCTTAAAATATAGAGTCTTTCACGTCATTGCAATTTTGTAGTGTGTCACCAGGCAAAAACTATCGTCCTGATCTGCTTTGTATTTCGGTTGTCGGGCCCGGTAGTTCTATGCTGGCCGAATAAAAAACGGTTGTTTCAGGTTCCGGCTGCTTTCAGCAGCCGGTCTTTTAATGTAGTGGGCCTGAGTGGTTTACGCCCTTTTTTTAGTCGTTTTCTTCCTGTTGGCTTTCTCTGCAGTGGCCTTTTTTCGACGGGCTTTCTTTTTAACCGGTTTTACCATATCCGATTTTGCCGTAACAATTGATTCGTCTGTCGCGGGTTCTTCTGACGTGGATTCGACTGTATCTTTTGTTTTTCCACGGCCGAAATCCCGTCGCATTTCTGCGAAGCTGATCAGCTTGTCTTCGACCAGTCTGTTAATGGTGCCTTCAGGGAAAGCTCCGCTTTTTTTGTTTCTAACACCGGCAACTACCCCGGTAAGCACTTCAATGCCTTCGTTGATATGGCTAATGGCATAGATATGAAAATCGCCTGCCTTACAGGCATCAACCACGTCAGGGCGGAGCATCAGGTTTTTTACGTTGGCGGCGGGTAACAGAACGCCCTGGTCACCGGTCAGTCCTTCGGGTCTGCTATTACAAATATCAAAGAACCCTTCAATTTTTTCATTGGCACCACCTATCACCTGAACCTCACCGTATTGGTTTACTGATCCTGTAACCGCCAGTCCCTGTTTTATAGGGGTATCGCTCAACGATGACAGCAGAGCGTATAGCTCTGTTGATGAGGCAGAGTCACCGTCGACACCACCATAGGATTGTTCAAATGCAATCGAGGCAGACAATGCGACCGGTACTTCGCGTGCATAGTGATTTGACAGATAGGATGACAGTATTAATATCCCCTTTGAATGGATTGAGCCACCAAGATCCGATGAGCGCTCGATATCTATGACTCTGCCAGCACCCATGCGAGTGCGGGCAGTTATGCGGCTTGGTTTACCAAAGCGGAAACCGCCGATAGACATCACGGCCAGTCCGTTAATTTGCCCTGATTTTTCGCCAACCACGTCAATCATTATCGACTCGCGCTGGATCTGTTCGTGGGAGCGCTGCCTTACACGATCGACGCGGTTGATCTGTCTTTCTATCGCACTACGGACTTCTTCCCGACCAATGGCTTTGCGGTTACTTTTTGTTGCGACGTAGTTTGCTTCTCGCAGCAAGTCTGCCAGGGGGCCGACCCTCAGGGTTATGCGTTCCTGGTCGTCTGTCATGCGAACGGCATGTTCAATTGCAGCAGCCATGCCCGTTTTGTTTAACGGCAGTAACGATTCTTTGTTCGCAATACCGGCCAGTAGACGTGCGAAATTACTGATGTTTTCCTCGCCACGTTCTATACGGTTATCGAAATCCGCTGCGACTTTGAATAGTTCTGTGAAGTCCGGGTCCATTGCGGCGAGTCTGTAGTAAACTGACCGGTTGCCGAAAATAATCACTTTGACTTTGAGTGGAATGGTAGCGGGTTCCAGTGTAACCGTGGTTAGCGCGGTATGGCTTGAGTAGGGTGAGTCTATGGAGATTTCACCGGTACGAAGTGCACGCTTCAGTGTCTCCCATGAGCCGGGTGCAGATAGTACTCTTCTGGCATCCAGTAACAGATAGCCGCCATTAGCTCGATGCAGGGCGCCTGACTTGATCAGGTTGAAATTTGTTTCCAGTGCGCCCATTCGCGATATGTGTTCGATGCGTCCCACCATGCGACCGACACCGGGCCAGTCCTCATAGACAACGGGCGCACCTTTGTCGCCTTCCTGCTGGGCTACCAGCAGATTTGCACTGTACCTTTTCATTGCGGCTTTTACAGCCTCGGGTCCCTGCGACATTGGTGAACTGCCTTCGCCCTGGTTCAATGTGCCGGATGCAAGTTGTGCCAGCACGGGGGTGAAATCTGCAAGGTCTTCTGCCATGGCGTCAAGGTGATCTTTAATCGTAGAGTCACTGCCGTACTGCTTGTGCATTGGTTGCAGGTGCTGCGATACCATTGACTGTGTGACCTGATCATAAAGCGCTTTTAGCTGGTCTTGTCTGGTTTTGTCCAGCTCTGGCAGGTCTTCACCCATAAAGTCAGACAGTAAGGATTGAACGTTTCGAATTGATTCCTGCAATGCTTCTTTTTGTTTTTTTGGTAGCTGTTCGAATTCCTCCGCAGTAAGCGCTGCACCCTCTTTCATTGGTACAACTGAAAAGCCTTGAGCGGACTGTGCTATTCCCAGGCCTTGCTTTGCTGCAATATCATTTATTTTTTTGTAGCCGGCTTCGTTGGCTTCACGAAAATCATTTTCTATGGCTTTACGACGGTTTTTGGTGTCGTCGCCGTCCAGTAGTGATGGCAATCCTTCGGCGATTGCGTTGAGTGCTTTGTCGAGTGAATTTTTAAATTCCGCACCGTCGCCCGCAGGCAGGCAAAGGGCAATTGGCTTATGGTCTACATCAAAATTTTGCACGTAAAGCCAATCTGACGCGCGTTTGTCCTGCAGCGCCCGCTGTTTTACAAAAGACAAAATTGCGTTGTGTTTACCTGATCCCGGGTCGCCATGAACAAAAATATTGTAGCCAGCCGACGGTATGTCGAGTCCGAAAGTAACTGCTTCCAGAGCGCGCTCCTGACCCAGCAGTCCATCGATGGGGGCTAGTTCGCTGCTGAGTTTTGCTGGTATTAATTTTGGGTTGCACACCCATCGCAGTTCAGGTGTTTTTACTCTCAGACGTTTTGCGGTCGGGGTTTGTGGCGTCATCTTTGACATTACTTATAGACTCTGGAAAACGGGTTGGCTTGCGGGGAATATTTATTAGTTATAGCGTACCGCAAAACCCGGAATTAGATGGTAAAAATGTGCTTTGTGAGGTTGAAGGGCTGGTGATGGTAGCCTCAAGGTAACGCTTTCGAGTGTGGGTCTGGTTATTTTAACCGCCTGCGATACGTGGCAGCAGGTAGATTTCCGCGTCGGTTGGCAGCGGGTGGCTCCAGCTGTCCTGATAGATAGTGCCGTCTATAGATACGGCAATACCCTCTTCAATATAGGGCAGGGTTTTAGGGTATTGCGCTTCCAGTTTTTCAAACAGGTCGCGGATGGTGGTGGCGTCCAGTTCTATGGAGGCGGCTCCGTTTACAGCGGGACGGAGCGCGCCCCATATATTGATGGTTACCACGTTATTGCTGCATCAGGCCGTGGTGGTTTCTGCTTCTTCTATTGCTGCCAGTATGCGTGGCGGTGACATGGGGACATGTGTCATGCGCACACCGGATGCATTTGATACGGCGTTAGCGATCGCTGCCAGTGGCGGTACAATAGAAGTTTCCCCTACACCGCGAATACCATAGGGATGATTTGGGTTTGGTATCTCCAGTATCTGCGTGTCGATCATCGGCAGATCTGAACAGACTGGAATCCGGTAGTCCAGAAAGCCCGGGTTTTGCAGGCGGCCGTCGTCACCGTAAATATATTCTTCGTTCAGTGCCCAGCCGATGCCTTGGGTTGCGCCGCCCTGAAACTGCCCTTCGACGTAAGTGGGGTGCACGGCTTTGCCGGCGTCTTGAATAACGGTGTAGCGAATGACTCTGGTCAGGCCGGTTTCCGGATCGACTTCCACATCGCAAATATGAGTGGCGAAAGAGACACCTGCACCATCGGCGTTCAGTTCGGTGTGGCCGGCGATTGGCCCGCCGGTTTTGCCTGCGCCAGCGGCTATCTCTGCGATAGACAATGGTGGCAGATTGCTGTTGCCGGTGGCACGTGCATGGCCATCTTCCCAGCTAACTTCATCGACTGAGACATCCCACATCATGGCAGCGCGTTGTTTTAGTTCCTCGATGGCCTTGCGCGCAGACATGATCGCAGACATGGAGCTTGCGAAGGTGCCGCGACTGCCGTCCGTCATTTCGTTGTAACCCAGGTTACCGGTATCGCCAATAACGGTTTTGACTTGCTCGTAGTTTATGCCCAGTTCTTCGGCAACCACCAGTGACAAGGAGGCGCGTGCCCCGCCTACATCTATGGTGCCAACCGTGAGAGTGACTGTGCCATCTATGTCGATGTTTATATGCGTGCAGGACTGGCCGCCGAAATTAAACCAGAACCCGCATGCCATACCACGTCCCTGATTCTCACCCAGTGGTGCAGACATGTGCGGATGTTTAGCGGCGGCTTCCAGGGTCGGGCCGATACCAATGGGTCCATACACCGGACCGTAGGAAGACTGTGTGCCTTCTTTGGCGGCGTTCTGAATGCGGACAGCAACGGGATCCCTGCCGATTTTACCGGCAAGTTCATCGATAACGCTTTCAACTGCGAATGCAGCCATGGGCGCAGACGGCGCACGGTATGCGGTAGTCTTTGGACGGTTGACCAGTATTTCCAGGCCCGTGGTTTTAACGTTTTCAAGGTCGTAGCAGGCAAATGCCGTCATCGCGCCAAGCATCGCCCAGCTGCCTTTCCATGGACCACTGGTGTAGCGCAGTGTTGCTTCGCCGGCAGTGATGGTGCCGTCGTTTTTTATACCGATCTTTATATCGATAGAGGTTGCGCTGGTCGGGCCCGAAGCCCGGAATACGTCTTCGCGGGTCATGGTCAGTTTGACCGGCAGGTTGGCTTTGCGTGACAGTGCCAGCGCTACTGGTTCGAGCCAGAGGTGGGTTTTGCCACCGAAGCCGCCGCCGATCTCTGATGAGGTAACCCGTAACTTTGCCATGTCCATGCCCAGTAACTGGGCGCACTGTTGTCGAAAAACAAAGTGACCCTGGGTGCAAACCCATAGTTCGCCACTGCCGTCCGGGCTGACACTGGCGACACAGGCGTGTGGTTCAATGTATCCCTGGTGAGTTTGTTCGGTGCGGAAATTTCTTTCTACTACAAAGTCTGCGTCGTCAAAGCCTTTGCCTACATCACCATGACCAAACTCACTGCTGGCGGCAATGTTGGAAGGTTTCACTGGTGCCGGTTCAACGCCTTTAGTAAAGCAGTCTTTGTGGAGTACCGGGGCTTTGGGGTCGGCTGCCTTGTCTACGTCGGTAACGTGTTTGTGTATTTTGTATTCGACGTTAATCAGTTTTAGAGCCGCTTTGGCCGTTGGCATGTCGACAGCGGCGACAGCAGCGACAGCATGACCATCGTAGAAGGCTTTTTTCCGTGCCATGGAGTTTTCGAGAATGCATTTGAGATCTGTATCACCATCAGTAAGGTCTGGCAGGTCCTTTGAGGTAACAACGGCTTTCACACCGGGCAGTTGCTCTGCCGCTGATGTGTCTATTTTTTTAATAGTGGCATGGGCATGCGGGCTTCGCAGCATCAGGCCAATCAACTGGCCCGGCATGTCGTAGTCTGCGCCATAGCGTGCCCGACCGGTGACTTTGTCAACTCCGTCGGGGCGTACCGGGCGGGTGCCAACTGATTTAAACGTACGTTCGGTAAATTTTGTTTCTTTGTTCATTTTTTGCGGCCTTTTTTCATCACAACGGCGGCGTCCTGGACGGCGCGCACAATTTTGTCGTAACCGGTGCAGCGGCAAAGGTTGCCCGCCAGTGCGTAGCGGATCTCGGTCTCGGTCGGACTCGGGTTTTTTTCGAGCAGGGTTTGAGCTGCTATCAAAAAGCCGGGTGTGCAGATTCCACACTGTAGCGCTGCATGTTCAAGGAACTTGGTTTGCAGAACATGTAGTTCCGCACCGTTGCTCATGCCTTCTACCGTTTCTACCGTGCGACCTTCGGCCTCGGCACCGAGTACCAGACAGGAACATACCAGTGCGCCATCAAGGCGAATGCTGCAAGCGCCGCAGTCACCAGTGCCACAGCCCTCTTTAACGCCCTTTAAACCGACGCGATTTCGCAGCGCGTCCATTAACGTTTCATCGGCGTCGCATGAAAAACTGACGTTGTCGCCATTGATTGTAGAGTTGACAAGAACTGACATTACTTACCCCCGGCGCGTTGGTACGCTATTTTTGCCGCGCGTTTGGCAAGCACCTGCGCAACTTTGGTTCTAAACTGGATAGTGCCGCGTTTATCGTCTATTGGATCGCAGGCGGCAGCGGCCGCGGCAGCGAGTTTTGCCAGTGCAGCGTCGTCCAGCGTTGTGCCGACGATGGCTTTGGCGGCGGGTTTTACCAGCATTGCTTTGGGCCCGACGGCGCCCAACGCTACACGGGCATCTGTGATCACTCCTTTTGCGCCGAGGGTTAGATTGACAGCGGCGCTGACGACTGCGATATCCATCTCGGTCCGTGGTGTAAATCGCAGGTAGGCGTCACCGGATTTTTTGTATTTCGGAGGCAGCAGTATTGCCTCGACGACTTCGCCTTTGCGAAGTGTGGTGACTCCCGGTGCTTTGGCGATTTTCTCGACCAGAACCCAACGCTCACCCCTGGGGCCTTGTACAAGCGCCCACGCTTCAGCGGCGATCATTGCCGGGACGCTGTCGGCAGCGGGAGATGCATTGCACATATTGCCTGCCATGGTGCAACGACCCTGAATTTGATCAGAGCCGATAAGACTGGCTGCTTCCACGACACCGGGCCATGCTTTGCACAGCGCCTGATGGTCAGCCATTCTGGCGCATGAAACCGCAGCGCCGATTAAAAATCCGTCAGCGGTTTTTTTGATGGTGTTCATTGACTTGATGCGTTTGATGTCAATGACAACATCGGGTTCGATATATCCCCCTTTCATGCGTACCAGCAAGTCTGAACCGCCGGCCAGTACGTGAACCTTGCCTTTTGATTTTGATAAAAGCTCGACCGCGTCTTCGGTCGTTTGTGGTGATTCGTATAACACTGGTGGTTCTCGCTTTTGGGTCGTGAGGCAAGTGTGTTCGATCTCAATTTCAAGGTCAACTTATTCGATGTCACTTGTCGCAGGCATGAGGATTGGTATGTTGTTCGTTTTTGGTTTGAAGTGATATTCCCGGTCCGGGCAGTTTGCTGTGCTGCTGTGGCTGGCAGACTTCAGCTGACCAGGCCGGAATGAGAGCCGTGGAGAATGTCAGGCACAGGAGCAGTGGTTTTGTAATAAGCAAAACAACCCGCGTTGAAGAGTCAGCCTGCCTGTGGTCGCAGGCAACCCCTGTGCTGCAATTTTTCTATGCTTTTTCAGTGCGCTTTGGCAATACCCAGTCCGGGCGTATAAAGTGGCAGGTATAGCCTGTGGGAAATTTTTCCAGATAGTTCTGGTGTTCCGGTTCTGCTTCCCAGAAGTCGCTGGCCGGCTCGACTTCAGTGACAACTTTGCCGGGCCAGAGTCCGGATGCGTCAACGTCGGCGATGGTGTCTATAGCGACATTTTTCTGTGTCTCGGACATAAAATATATTGCGGAACGATAGCTTGGGCCGGTGTCGTTGCCTTGTCGCATCGGTGTTGTCGGGTCGTGAATTTGAAAAAAGAATTCGAGTACCGCCCTATAGCTGGTCTCGCCGGTATCAAATATGATTTCTATCCCTTCAGCGTGGGTGCCGTGGTTCCGGTAGGTAGCATTTGCAACGTCGCCGCCCGTGTATCCGACCCGGGTTGATAAAATGCCGGGTTGTTTTCGGATGAGGTCTTCCATGCCCCAAAAACATCCTCCGGCCAGAATCGCTTTTTCAGTGTTTGATGTCATCGCCTTGCTCCTGGTTGAGCAGTCTAGTGTACATGGCAGCGGTGGCGAAGGCACTATTGCGGCGAGATGCAGTACTTATTACCGGGCAAAGCCGGTTTTGCGCTGGAAATTCATCCATGCCAGTCTGCTGCGAAATTACATGAAGCGTTTTTAAATATTGAAGGTGGCCAGATTGATGTGACCCGGATTTGTAAACCAGCATTGTAACCAGGGCGTTGTGTTTTTATCAGCAGACCGGGTTTGTGTTTTTGTTTGATTTATCCCGGGTCCCGGTTGACTTCCCACCCGGTCGTCGTGCGTCAGTTGGTGTGCCAGTAAGGGGAGCAGGGGCAGTGTCAATTCCCGACAGCTTGCCATGAGAGTCATCTGGCGGTGTTTTGGTGGCGATGCTTTGAGGATAAAACTCGCGCAGCCATTCAGCGAGGATGATGTCTTCGACAGCCTTTGGGGGGCTATGTATTCTACCGGGTTCCAGCTGTGTGTCTGCGCAGGCCAGATAATCGCCGATGGCACAAAACTCCATATCCGACATAAGATTTGCGGGTGAAGCCGAACCATCTTTAAGCGACATGTTTGGTGCTTGTCCAACGCCATCTGATCCCAGGGCAATTCGAAGTTTCTTTCCAGCCACTGTGGAATACACAGCTATGTCATTGTTGCTTTCAGCGTTGATTAAAGTGATCAGGCCGTTGCTGATGAGTTGTGGAATACCGCCTTCCACATCTCCGGATGTGCAAAGTACCAGTATGACATTGTCTTTTATTGTGTTGAGCAAAGCGGGTGCGCTGGACAAAAAACAGCTGCCGGTATTCAAAAACAGTATTTCGCAGGAACTCAGTATCTGGTGTTGTGAGACTATATAGTTTTGCAGGTTGGCAAGTGACGCCATAACGGCCAGATCTGTGTCAAAGATAAGAGGTTTTATGTGGTCTTTGTTTAATGAGGTCAGTATACCGAGGCCAATACCACCAAGCCCTATTACCCCGATGTTGCCTCTAAGGTGTCTAAGGCTACAGCCCAGATTTCGCCTGATGATAGTGTCGGTTGCCTGAACAATGGCCGGGCCGATTTCGATATCCATAATGCTTTTGATTCGCGAACGCGACTTTGATACCACCGGGTGATTGAGCCTGGCTGCTATCTCCTGATAGCCTATTGTATTGTTATCATCTGATCCTCTGATGCCGTTCTCAGTGCCTTCCACAAACCCTTTCAGAGTCTTACGCAATACGGCGTCGTTTGAAATTGCCTGTGCGGCGGGGGCGAAATACCCACCGTACTCCAGTATGGCAAAAGGGCGTCCGGTGGTGACGTTTTTTAAAAAATCGACTGCGTAGTCGTTGTTTTGTAACGTTGACCGTGTAACCTGATCATGAACTTTGCCGGGGAATCTGTTCTTTAGCAGGCTTACTATTTCGGGGTTGCTTTTTGCCGAGCTGCGTTTGGGGATGATGGCACCGATTTTATTTTCTATGGACTCGAAGAAATTAAGGCTGGGCAGAAACGAGTGCTGCACAAAAACGAAACAAGTGTCTTTTGGTGTAATGTAGTTTTGTTCGATTCTACTGAGCGTTCGATGGTAAAAACGACTGTGTGATTTGTATATTTCCACGACAACTCTCAACATATAACGCGCAAAAAATAGAATACCTTTGGCGTTGTGGTATCCCTATTTTAAATATGACAGTCCTTTGAAAGTCAGAGACTATTAGTCCGGGTTTTTAAGTCAAGTGGTCCTTGATTTTCCTCTGGGTCCTTGCGCCACCAAACAACGGAAATTTTATTCGCAATGAGAATTGTTGGCTTGATTGTCATTGAGCAAATAATTGAAAGTTGCCTGGAAATAGCATGCTAAACAATATCATGAGTTGTTTTCTATTTGTTTGAAATACTGTATTTCCAGGTTGTTTAGTTTTCTTATAAATCTGAATCGGGGAATCAGCGTGTTGTTTTTCTCTATATGCTCCTGGAAGTGTGATGCCGGACGTGCCCACCAGTGCGTAGAGTTGTCTTTACTGAAATAGATCACTAGATTTTCGCCTGTTTCGGTGTGTGTGGCAGACGATAGCACCACATAGAGGCCGCCTTTGTAATGCAGATACAGGCCGGGGTTTACTGTCATTTCAAGTCTTCTCCGCTCGCACGTTACGTCGATTTCAGCGTCTCAGTCTATGGGTGAGATTGAGTACTCCGGACGATAATACCGGTAGTATAATCCGGGCAGCTGTGGCTGCCCGAACTAACCGGTTTTAAGTTTCACGAGCAGGATATAATAACGATATTCCCGCATACCAGACTTTGGCAAATTTATCATGCTAACTTACCCGGATTACTCAATTATTATCCCCGCTTTTAATGAAGAAGCATTTATTGCTGACACGCTCGAACATGTAACGCACTCCATGGCGGCCACCAGTTTGACTGGCGAGGTTATTGTGGTAAACAACAACTCCACTGACCGGACAGAAGAGCTGGCACGGGCAGCAAACGCAGTAGTTGTTTTTGAGCCGGTAAATCAGATCTCCAGGGCTCGCAATACCGGTGCACTTCATGCCCGGGGTCGTTATCTGATCTTCCTTGATGCTGACACTTGTCTAAGTGGAAAAATATTAACTGCAGCGCTTGATAATCTGGAGTCGGGATCCTGCGTCGGCGGGGGAGTATGCATTACCGGGGATACCGGGACTACGGCTCGAATAGAACGTGCAATACGCTGGTGGAATAGCTTGTCTGTTCGATTCGGGCTGGCGGCGGGGTGCTTTGTGTATTGCCTGCGGGATGTGTTTGAAACAGTAGGGGGATTCAACGAGAAATTGTATGCCAGTGAAGAAATCTGGCTTTCAAGGGCATTAAAAAAACGGGGCGTATCGAAGGGGTTGGATTTCAGGATAATTGAATCCCCGGCGATTGTGACTTCTCTTAGAAAGCATGATTGGTATAGTGATACACAACTTCTCATGCAAATGGCGCTGCTTTTTATTCCTTTTGCATTCTATTCTAAGAAACTTTGCGGGTTCTGGTACAAGCGTTAGTCTGCGCGGCATAACGTCAGCTGCCGGGTACGCGCCCTGACGGTGCGTCCGATGCGATGGTAATCATCATCGATGATTAACGGGTCATTGTACAACGGTTCGCCTCGAATGATCGTAAGCCGCCCTCGGCATGGCGCGTTCTCGCACGCTGATTTCTACAGCACAGACTCCTGACCCACATTATTCACAAGGTGACAGATGAAATAGACCGAATATCTATGTAAAAAGCCGCAAGGCAAGTGGCTCAACACCGTGAGCTTATGATGCCTTCTTATTGGCTGGATAGATTGTCCACGGGCTGTTATCAAGATCTATCAGGTCGGATTTTATCTTTGCGCGTACGGTAGTGCCGACTCCTAGTTTATCGGCGGGTATCTCAGCACTAAAACCGCAGTGACCTCCTCTGGTTTTGTTTTTAGCGGCCAAGTGTGGTCTTAATTCGTTGGCACACACAGTGGTGTAGAGTGTGTCGTCAAGATAAATTTCTACCTCTGCCGGTTCGTCTTTGAACCACCATGTAGCCCAGCCTCGTATCGTATTGTTCTGAATCGAACCTATCTGTCCGTGTGATCGGTTCAAACGTGATGATTTAAGGTAGGCTTCTGACTCAGGGTTGATGGATCGCACAGCTTTCTCTATGGTCTGTGCGTCGGGTGTAAGCCCTGAAAATTTCGCGACTGACTGAATAATCTCTTGTGGGTAGCGCAGCATTTTTTCACTGGAACAAATCAGACAGGGAGAGCTGGTTTGGCTCAGGAACTCGACAGCCCGGCTGTATTGTTGCAGCGCTTTGCTCATCAGAGGAATTGTTTCGCTTTCCATTGAGATTGCATTTCGGTTTGCGATGGCAAAAATATCACGGAACACAAAAATGAATCTGGGGTTTCTCAGTTGCTTTTCGATACTGGCTAAATGTTCAATCGCCATCGGACGTTTCCAGGCCCATTGGTCGTAGCTGTTGTATTGCTCTATTATGTTCTCTATTTCCGTTGGCGAGTCTTTCTCAAGTGCCCTCGAAATTGGCAGATCTTCGTAGATAGGCGGTCTGGCGGCGTGCATTTGAACGTTCAATTTCCAAAGCACCCCGGCCATCATTGATGTGCCGCCGCGTGCAACGCCAATAACGACCAGTGTGTTCTGCGTCGGGCAGGGGGACGAGTCGTTTATGGTCTTGACGCCATAGTTGATCAGGTTGTTAATACTCATAGGGTGTTTCACGGGATGAGGACTCACGGAAGTACAACTTTGTTAGTCGTTAGATACTTGATTGATAGAGCAGCTGTCGATACTGGCGGTATCTGAAGATACAACGCTAATAACTGCATATTTACTGAATTCGGGTGCGGTCAGTGTGGCCGAGTATTCTTTCCAGGTGCTGCCGGTAATCAGTTGTTCGTTGTCCACCAGTGTCTGGTAGCTATTGTTTGCAAGTGCAAATCTAAAGGTAGTCTGACCCGTTTCGTCTTCAGCGATCGCGAAACAACTGGCAATATAGCTGGAACCAGGGTCAATTTCGACTTCCTGATACAGGCAATTACCGTTACTTATTTGTGCAGCAGTGGCCCCCTGGTGAGTGTTATCGGTGTTTAACTGCGAACTTTCCGGTTGGCAGAACTGCCAGTCAGTAATATTAGTTTCAAAGCTGCCGTTATGGAGCAGACCACCGCTGGAACTGCTGGTAGCTGCACCTATTTGCAGGCCACCGCTGGAGATTACTACACATTCAGGGGTGCTTTCAGTGTCACTTTGCAGAGTGATAGTTGCCCAGGTGGCGTCATCGTCAATGATGATGGGAATGGTGTAGGTGATACCTGCGCCTGTACCACCCCGGGTGCGTCCCATATTCTCCAGTGAGGAAGTCCTGTTATTGCCATAGCTCAGTAAAATCGAGGCATCACCCGCAGAGTCGTTTCTACAGCTGAGGGTATGGGTCTGATTGGGCTGGCTGTCGAAATTTATAAAAGCACAGGAAGTTGCATCGTCGCCGTCGCAGTTGCCCCACTCCTTATGAACTGTTTCGGTCGCTACAGACGTGGAATTTGTCTGACTGTTGTTTTGAGCCGAGGTGTTGAAGTATGACAAATTATGTTCAGGTTCGGCTTGCTGCAGGACCTTGGTGGTATCTACAAAACCTAGCAAAGTTGCCTCTCCACCGCCCTCGTTGGGAGACTTGCTGATTAAATAGTCACGGGCAAGTTTGATCGAATACAGCGGGGCACGGCTATTGGTGGCATTGTTGAAGTTGAATATGTACCCGACCGGTCCGAAATTCTGGTTGTCGTCGCAGCTTAACTCCGCACTGATGTAGGTCCCTTTTGTGTCGGCGTCGTGGCATTCGAATAATAGCGTCGTATTGTCCGCTGGTTCGCGAAGCAGTAGATATGAAGCTTCGGCAGTATAACCTGCAGGTGCCTGTCGGCTCGAAGCCCAATGGCCCTTCTGCGGATGTAGTGAGCGTTCCAGTTTCACATAAGGTAACACTTCATAGCCATCGTCCAGTCTTGGCGGATTGCTCTTATAGAGATTGTTGCCGGACCAGGTGTGCCAGGCCTGTTTTGCTTTCTTCTGAGCGTTAAATAGTCCTGGTGTGAATTTACCTTCCTGACGGTGATCGACAAGGCGGTGATAATAGAAGGTTTCAATGCCGGGTGTGCCCAGTATGTTTCTGGTGGCTACTTTTAGCTGGCTTTTCATCTTTTCTTCAGACGAAGGAGCGCTTGAGTTTATGCCGTTTTCAGTCAGGTGGATGTCCCATGTGTAGGGCTTGTCGGGAAAACGTTGTCTTAGGTAGCTTGCCAGTATGCCAATATTGCCAAAAGTGATTTTCGGATAGTCGTACGGGCCGAATTCGGGCTTGAATAAGTCGGGCGGGTAGCTGTGGTAGGCAAGCCTCCATTTTCTGTCGCCTACTTTGGGTTCCAGCTCTTCTATAAACCTTTGTACTGAGGAATATCTTTGGTTGTTCACATAGGCCTTACCAAAGTGGTGATCGAATGAATACATTACTTTGGCGTGCGGCTGTTCTGCGACTATTCTGTCATAGCTGAGATTAAAGATTGTGGCGTATGAATCTATTCTATCCTCGATAGTGCAAGGTGCGGAGTCGGTTCCACAACCCGGGTTATACCAGTCCAGTGCGTTGACTTCATTTTGAATGACAAAATTGACAATTCGACCATTGCCGTTAGCACCGTTAAATCGCTTTGCCAGCATTCCGGCAAATCTGGCAAAGTCTTCCGGGTTGTCCGGGGCGATAAATTTGTCATCTACAATGGGGACTTTTCTACCGAATTTTGCGGTGTTCTTCGGGCGTGCCCATGCAGGAGTGCCGTACAGAACTGCGGTGACTTTCATACCGCGCTCGGAGTACCATCGAATCTCTTTGTCACGCGTTGATGAAATTAGCCAGACCTTGCCATCGTAGGTAAAAGTGTTTGGATTATTTGGATTAAGGTTAGCCTCGGGTTGCCACTGAGACCAGATCAAATTAAATTTTACACCGCCGGTTCCAGCGTTGAGAAGCTGATCACGATCTTGCCAGCCATCGGGTCCTACAGTTTTTATATCGTGTGGATTGAAAGGCGGGTAGGGCAGTGAGGCAGACACCATGCGGCGTTCGGAGGTATTGGGTACAGCAGCACCAAGTTCAGGCTCAAAGGGCTGGTAGGGTTCGTTAAGCTCCTCGATCACCGAGTAGTCGACATTCGCCGGTAACGACTGGTCTTCACTGGTACATCCCTGCAAAACAGCTACGCTTAGGATGCCCGAAAAGGCAATTCTAGAAAATTTTTTATGGTCTATTTTCATACTTACCGTTGATAAATCATTGGCCACGAGTAGCCGCGAGAATCAATGTTGTGAGTTTTCTGCAGGCGCGAACTGCTTAAGCGTGCGCAGGTACGGCGGCTGGAAGGCAGGCAACCGGATTTGCACGCGTGTTCACTCGAGTCAGCGATATTCAGGTGAAGTTGTAGTGTTGCCAGATTCGCGCCAACTGGCCCCTGATTGATGACTTGGTGGCGGATGTTACGCTGCCGGAATTGCACGGCAGAATTTTCACCGATGCTTTTTGCTAGAATAGTCGTGGAACACCGCCTTTTGCCACGCCTGTTCAAGCCTGTTGTGCTCTGAAATCAGTGCTTTGTAGAATCCCCGCCTTATGTCAATAACCAGAGACAAAATGATAGTGACTGATACCACGACAGACATTGAAAAGCGAAAGGCCACGACAAGAACGGTTGCAATGCCGGCGGACACCAATCCCGCCGGTGATATTTTCGGTGGCTGGGTATTGTCGCAAATGGATATAGCGGGTGGTATTGCGGCCAGTCAAAGAGCGCAGGGCAGAGTCGTCACCGTAGCAATAGATAGCATGAGCTTTATTCAGCCTGTCAAAGTGGGTGACATATTGGCCGTATACACTTCCATAAGCCGTACTGGTAAGTCATCTATGGATATATTGATTGAAGCCTGGGTCCGTCGCGGCCAGATTGGCTCCAGGGAAAAAGTAACCGAGGCGACTTTTACCTTTGTTGCCGTCGACGAGAATGGCAACCCGGTAGCAATACCTCCGTTGGATCAGATTCCGCAATACGACGATGAGATATCCGTTGCACCCTGATGAGGCAAGGTGTTGAAGTAATCCGGTCCGCTAATGACACATAAACGGTACGGTAAAAACAGCGGATACTGTGTCCAGACCCCGTAGTTTCCTGACGACATCACGCCGTTGCGGGTAACTGATATGCACGTTGAAAAGTGTCGGAAGGCCGCCGTTTTCAATTCGGTGGATATCAGGGTTTGTGTTGGCGAATTCCTGCAGCATAGACTGGTTTTCACTGATCACATAGTAGACTGCTTCTTCGGTATTGCTGCCGCTGACGGCGTGGTAGCGACTCACGTATGAGTCAACAACCGCTTTTTTCAGGCCCGTCATATCCATGCGTCCGAGCATCCAGCCGCCGCCAAAGCATAGCGGCGGTATCAAAAGCATGGCGAGAGTGAATTGTCGAGTTGAGCGGTTCATACCGATGGTACAGGTTAAGCTGTTTTTAAGTTACCACATCGGTGCAAAAAGGCAATTTCACGGGTGCTTTTGCAGTACCTCCCTGTCACGGGGAGGGTGGTTTTGTCCTTCTAACACTGCTCGTTAATTTGAGGTCAGGGGTGTTGATTCCCGTGCAGCTAAATTCTCATAGAGCCATCTGCCACCATAGACAGAAAGGTGATCCATGTCGGAGTACAGTAGTTTATCGTCTTCGTAGAGTTGGGTAGTGTCTTCTATTGAGTCAAATGGATCGAAAAATTCAGCGCCCAGTGCAGTTACTCTTAGCTTGATGGAATCATTGTAAGTCGGGTAAAGATCATCGACGTCGCTGGCGGGCTTAGGACAGGATATACCCAGGCGTCTGCAGTTTTCGATTTTCGGCGGGTTGAAATTCAACAGCGGCGGCTGGGCCAACACGATCACTCTGGCTGATCCCGTCTGTGCCTGTTTAATCAGCTCATCGAGCTCGGTAAGGAATTCGTCGTCTCTGAAATCGCTATCCCATCTGAATGCGAGAATGGAAATTTCTGTGCCCTGCTGTAATGCTTCAGCATAGGCTGATCTGGTTGAGGCGCATTTAGTTGATTTTTTCTTCAAACCACATCCGCCCGCTGCGTAGAGTTTTACACTCATGTCGCTGTCTTTGGCGAGAAGCGAGATCATTTCGAAATAATGTTCTGCATGGCTGTTTCCATAGAAAAGTATCTCTTTGCCACTGGCTTTATCTCCACCAACACAACCAATATTGACCAGAGAAGGGCATTGTTTCTTGTCGATGTGACTGAACTGCAGCCCGGTATCAATAGTATCGGTGCTCAGGCGCTGTGGAAGGCCTTTGTTCACTACCACACCAAGTGCCAGAAGTGCTAACGCGCCACTGGGGATTAGAAAGTACAGAATCAATGCTTTAATGCCACCAACTTTTAACTTTCGCAGCGGTCGTTCGACGGCGTAGTATGAAATGATACTGAGCAAAAATATGAGCACGAGACAGATTGCTTGTACACCCAGAGGCAAGTGCAGGTAGCCTTCTGTGGTGTTAAGTATATAGCGGGCAAACGCCAGTACCGGCCAGTGAAACAGGTAAAGTGAGTAAGATAGCAGCCCGATCCAGACAATCACCTTGTTTTCGAGCAGTCTGTTGACCCATGTGTTTTCGCAGTGAATGAGTAACGCGATCGGTATGCAGGCCAGCAGGGCCGAGAACCCGGGAAACGCAAACTGCTTGTCAAAAAATACCAGCGTAGCAATAAGTATTGCGGTAGCAATAGCCGCAACCAGATCGGAATTGCTCTTTTCTAACGTGCCCTTTGCGTGCAGGATGGCGAGAATTGAACCGACTAATAGCTCTCCCATTCTGGTTAGTAAAAAGTAATAGCTCAAGCCCGCCAGATTACTTTTTGCCGACATGAACTCTGCTAATGCGAAGCTGGCAAAGGCGACCACACACATCGTGGCGATCAGGTTTACCTTCAGGAACCTGATAATGATGATCAATGCTATTGGCAGAACGAAGTAATATTGTTCTTCAACTGACAGCGACCAGGTATGTAGCATTGGCCATTCGGATGAATCAGATGAGAAGTAGTCTCCTGTTCTGAGGGCGAACTGCATATTAGAGGCGAATAGTATGGCCCCCAATACGGCGATTCCTGTTTTATAAAAATCGTTTGGTAACAAGATGACGTAACCCGCAATCAGGGTTACCACGGCCATGAAATACAACGGCGGCAGAATGCGCTTGGATCGACGAACGTAGAAGTTCGTGACCGAATATTTGCGATTCATCAACTCGGTGTAGACGATTCGAGTGATCAGGTATCCGGAAATCACAAAGAAGATATCGACACCAAGATAACCGGCGTTCAGATAGCCGGGGTCGAGATGGAAAAGTAAAACGGCAAGTACAGCTACGGCTCTTAAGCCGTCTATGTCCTGTCGGTACTTCAATGGGTTGATGCTGCTCATATTGCCCCCGTTATAAAACACTGTGGCTGTTCGATCGCTTGCGGCGGCGTGTAGTCGTATTCATCGAGCAGATAATCGTTGATTTTGTATTGCTGCCCGGTACTGTGGTGGGTCACCGTATACGGCTTATTTGGCGCTAGCACTGGTATACGAACTTCGCATGGGTTTGTGCGGGCACAACAGCGCAATAAAAATCGCGCAAAATATGAAAACTATAAAAAAGCACGGGCTAATCTACCTCGGAATTTAAAGCGTCCGCCGGGGGCGGGGTGACCATCTATTGTCAGCATTATTGACGCCACTCGCCGCAGTGCAGATGGGGGTTCAGTTTATCGGGTACTTCGCCGGGCGTTATTTCGTTAAACTTGGACCTATCCGGCGTTGTCAGGCCTTGGTGTTGGAGCAAAAGACTATCAATTTGTCCGCGTGTCATGGGTGACTGTATGGCAAGCGCAATATGCTGGAATGTAGTCAGGAGTAACGGCAGGAGGCGAACATAATTTAAGCAAATACTGCGTAAAGTCAGCTGCTTATGTAATATTGGTGAATATTTTTTGGAAGGACTGAGTGAATGAAAATTTGGGTAAATCTGCTGATAGTGGCACTGCTGGCGGTCAGCGGCTGTGCGACGAACCCGGTAACCGGTAAGAAAGAACTTAGTTTTGTGGGCGAAGACTGGGAGCTGGGCATTGGTAAGCAACAGTATTCGCCTATTCGGCAATCACAAGGTGGCGACTACGTGACGGACCCGCGTGTCCAGGCTTATGTCAACAAGGTCGGTCAGCGGCTGGCGTCAGTCAGCGATCGCAAACTCCCCTATGAGTTTAAGGTAATCAATTCCAGTGTGCCGAACGCCTGGGCGCTGCCGGGTGGCAAAATCGCGATTAACCGCGGTCTGCTGACGAAAATGAAAAGCGAGGCCGAACTCGCCGCAGTACTGGGCCACGAAATTGTGCACGCAGCGGCAAAACATGGTGTCAAAAGCCAGACCAGGGGAATGTTGCTGCAGGGTGGGCTGATGGCAGCGACCATTGCAAGCTCCGGCAAGGAGTACTCTAATCTGGCGCAAATAGGCGCAAGTGTCGGCGCGCAACTGATCAACACCAAATATGGCCGCGACGCGGAGCGCGAGTCAGACGAGTTCGGCATTAAATACATGGCAAGAGCAGGGTATGACCCGCAGGGTGCGGTTGATTTGCAGGCGACTTTTCTGGCGCTGTCCAAGGACAGCAAGCGCGCTGGTGGTTTTATAAACGGGCTGTTTGCCAGTCATCCCCCATCGGCTGAACGGCTGGCTGCGAATCGTGCAATGGTGGCGGCAATGCCTAAAGGTGGTGACGTGAAAGCCGTCGAATACCGGCAAAATCTCTCAAGGCTGCAGCAGGCTGAGCCAGCGTATAAGGCCTTCGAAGAGGCCAAGAAAGCGTTTGAGAAAAAAGATTATAACCGGGCCACTTCGCTGACCCGTCAGGCAATTGCCATTGAGCCGCGAGAAGGTCATTTTTTCAGTTTTCTGGGAGATATTGATGTTGAGAAGAAAAATATTAACAGTGCCAGACAACACTACAACAAAGCGATCGGCCTTAACGATGAATTCTTCTACTACCACCTGCAACTTGGCCTGATCAGTGAAGAGGCAGGCGATTACGCAACAGCGCGTCGATCACTGAGCAGAAGTCTGGAGCTCTTGCCCACCGCGAATGCACACAACGCGCTGGGCAATATCGCCCGCGCAAGCGGACGCAACGATGAGGCCGTCGCTCAGTATACCAAGGCGGCGGGGCATAAAAGCCCGGCAGGGCAGCAAGCGTTCGGGTCACTGGTTGACCTTGATCTGCCGAAAAACCCCGGAAAATACGTGGTGGCAAAAGCTCAGGTTGATGAAAGCGGTGTGCTTCGAGTGAGGCTGCAAAACAAGACCCCGCGAAATGTGACCAATGTTGCGCTGCGAATATTATTTCCTGACGCAAACGGCAGAATGCAGGATGTGACCAGGCGCCTTAGCGGTGTGCTGGCCGCGGGCAAAACAGAGGTCCTGCAGATCACCAGAATCAATCCTCAATTTGCCCGTAATGTTAAGGCCGGCGTAACACAGGCCAGAGTTGCTAGATAGCTACCTGTTTTTTATTCATTTTTCTAAGCCAAAGCCTGTGCTTTGGCTTTTTTATTCGGGCAGGCAAGTGAACTCTCAGCTTCATGCAGGGCAAGCTATTGTCCTTTTTAGTAGACGTATAATCACCTTTATCGAATAACCCAACCGCTGTCGACTCGACTCAACACGACACATTCCCACAGGTTAAGCAATGCAAATCGCCAACAATACCGTTGTAACTTTCCATTACCAATTGACCGAAATCGGTGGTGACTACACAGAAGATTCCACAAGCAGTGAGCCAATGTTATACCTGCACGGTCACAGGGGAATATTGCCTGGTCTGGAAGACGAGATGCTGGGTCGCTCACCGGGTGATCGCTTCTCGGTGACGCTGACGCCGGAGCAGGGGTATGGACTGAGAAATGAAGAGGGGATTCAGCGTGTTCCTGTGAAGCATCTTATCGGCAGGGCAAAGCCCGTGGTGGGAAAAATTGTCTCTGTCAACACATCGAAGGGCGAGGTGAGGGCAACGGTGGTTAAGGTCGGCAGATTTAACATTGATGTTGATAGCAACCATCCTCTGGCTGGAAAAAACCTTAAGTTTGATGTGGAAATAATCGATGTCCGGGAGGCCACTATGGAAGAAGTCGCTCACAGGCATGCGCATGGACCTGGTGGTCACCAGCACTAGCAGACGCGCTGTGTTGGCCAGCTGTACCGACCATCTCATGTCGAAGAACAAACCCTTATACACACGCAGGGCATCTATCGATCGAACCACTGATCAAAAGAGATTCCCCGATGGCCACTTGCGGTCAATTGCAGCTGGAGGCTGGTGCCTGCTTGCTGTACTGGTCAGGCATTGTTCACAGCACGCCACAGGCAGCACGATTTTGTACAATTGGCTCTATAACTAGCGACGGGTCGCGGTATAGTTGCGGTTTGTCCGGCACGTTGAGCCGGAACCCGGGCCCCGACAGCGGACTGGAAAATAGATCACTGGCGTGCGCTGAGCTGGCGCTGTCGTAAACCTGCAAACATAGAACGTGCGGCACATATGAGTGAATTGGTAGCAGACTCCATTGACATGACCTTTCATACCCCGGCCGGTGAGGCCGTGCAGGCATTGAAGGATGTCAGTTTCTCGCTCAAGCAAGGCGAGCTACTTTCGGTGTTGGGGCCAAGTGGCTGCGGCAAAACAACCTTGTTGAACCTGATAGCCGGTTTCCTGCGCCCCACCGGTGGTGTGCTGAGTCTGAACAATCGGGAAATTGACGGCCCGGGGGTTGAGCGAGGTATGGTGTTTCAGCAAGGTGCACTGTTTGAGTGGCTGACGGTGGCGCAAAATGTAGATTTCGGTCTGCGAATGAAAAAACACAACAAAAAAGAAACCGCCAAAAAGGTTGAAGAATGGCTGGAGATAGTTGGCTTGCAGGGCTTTGGTGACACTCCGACCTATCAGTTATCGGGGGGCATGCAGCAGCGTGTGGCGCTGGCGCGGTGTTTGATCAATGACCCTGACCTTATCCTGATGGATGAGCCCCTGGGTGCACTCGATGCGCTAACTCGTGAAAAAATGCAGTCTCTGGTTTTGAAGATATGGAAAGAGACTGGCAAAACCATAATGATTATTACCCATTCTGTTGAGGAGGCACTTCTATTGGGGGAAAGGTTGTTTGTAATGGCGCCCCGGCCGGGCCGGTTGCACAAAGAGTATCGTCTACCGTTTGCGGAGTGGGGGCTGGAAGGCGATCTGCGGGATATTAAAAATCATCCACAGTTTGTACAAAATCGCGAGGAGATACTCTCCATGATATGGAATATGGAAGAGGAAATCATGGGGAAAACACTATAATGTTCAGTGCTATTGCAGAACACCGCGGTTTTATTGTCGGACTGATTTTTATTTTGTTGTTGATCGGTCTTGTTGCGGCCACCATCTATGGTCGTCGTATTATTCGCAACGAGAAAACAGATGCCGTTTTCGGTAATCCGGAACGTGCCCTTGGCGGTTGGTACTGGGTGTTTGCCGGTGTTGCAAGCATACTGGTGATCTGGTTTTATTTTTCATGGGATGCTGCCCGGTCATACTTTCCAGACGCGGCCAATGAGCTTTGTCAGGTAGCGAAAGTGGATACCGCTATCAACCCGATGCGGTCAATCTTTCCCATCGATTCACGTTTGCTGAAAGGTACATCGCTGCTGGCGAGAGATAGTGCGCAGCTTAATCAGCTGGATAGAGATCTTGCACGGTCGGGTTTCACTGATGCTGAGAAAACAGAATATGGTGCGCTGGTTGGCCAGCTTCGCAGTGCGCTGCAATCGATGGCATCGCCTGACAACGTTGATCCGCAGGTGCAAAAGCGCATTGCAGAGATAGCGCAAAGAGTTGACGACGTCCGGGCAAAACTGGCTGATCCCGCACATCCGGGTGCTGCAAGTGCCGCGGAGATTGAAAAAGCGCTTGCGCAGCCTGGTTGGGGTGAGTCTACAACTGAGGTACCAACGTATCCGGTGACTGAAAGAGGTCGCAAGTTCGCTGCGGTTGCTGATGAAGTTGCGGCCATTGCCAAAGACTTTACCCGGATTCGTAATACTGGTGCGGTGTTCGATGCCCGTATCAAGGAAATCGGCGACAAGATAAAGCAACTGCAAGCGGGGTTTGACTCAAGCGAGCTTGAAAAGAAAGAGCTGCAGGCACGTGAAACCTACGTTAAACAAATCAATAAAATGTACAAGCGTATAGACGACGGTACTGTATTTCCGCCAAACGCATTGGATCAGGTGGAAGCTTCAGTGCGGTTGTTTGAAGCGGAGGCCTACCGTCAGCAGGGTAGTCTCAGATTTATCGATGCTATCGCGATGCCAAGTGGAACAATCGAAGCGGGTAATACCTCCTGTAGTGAGCAAGGTTCAGGGCGCTGGTTACCCAAGCCATCTGATACCCTGGCAACACTGGTACGAATTTCAGATCCTGATATCGGTTATAAGGGCATACCTATGCTGTGGTATCAGCAGAAACCACTGGCCGAGATGGCAGGCTTTTTTATACCGGACTGGATTGCCGATCTGGTACCGGGTGAATACCCGAGGCACCAGCCCGATGGATCAATTAACGAGAACCTGAAAACAAAAGTACTCAATGTCGCCACGGGTAATTTCCCCTCTATGAGTGTGCCGGTACCAATGGGACATATCTGGGATTCGATATTAAGAGTGCTGGCGGGCTTGTTCTTCGGCATTCTTCTGGGTGTGCCGCTCGGTCTTTTTATGGGTCTGTCGAGATTTGCCAAAGGCTTCTTTGACCCGTTGATAGAACTCTATCGTCCGGTACCTCCGCTGGCTTGGGCGCCTTTGATTTTAACCATCTTCGGTATCCAGGATGATGGAAAGATTTTCCTGTTATTCATGGTCGCGTTTGCCATTATGGTGATCTCTGCCAGAACGGGTGCCACCGGTACACAACTTTCAAAGATACATGCTGCCCACTCACTTGGAGCGACGAAGCGTCAAATCATAAAGAATGTGATACTGCCAAATTCCTTGCCTGAAATATTAACAGGTATACGTATATCGATTGGTGTGTGCTGGGGTACGTTAGTAGCAGCAGAAATGTTAGCGGGCACCACCGGAATCGGTTTCGTTGAAAATGTTGCCCGCAAGCAGAGTGATTACGAAATCATCTGGGTGACAATCATTCTATTGGGCGTGTTGGGTCTACTATTTGATTTGATAATGCGTTGGGTGATTAACCGTACTATCCCGTGGCGTGGTAAGGGATAGTTAAGATAGCGTGGGGCCCTTATGGGCCTTAGGTACCCTTATTTTATTTTCTGTTTGAATAGTTTGTAGAGCAGGTTACTAATTATAAACCTGCAAAAAAAAGCCCGCTGATGCGGGCTTTTTGTTTAATTTGGCGGGAAGCTAAATTGTCACACCCAATTTACTTTCCAGATCCTTAATACTCTTTGCCGCACTGAGATTCTGCGGTGAGATTTCGAGCACTTGTTCAAAGGCGTGCATGGCTTTTTCTTCTTCACCAGCTTGCATCATGATAAGGCCAACACCGGACAGAGCACCGAAATGTCTTGGCTCAAGAGTGAGTGTTTTTTCGATGTCTGCCAGAGATTGTTCAAAATTCCCCAGCAGGTAGTGCACTGTGGCCCGTCTGTTCCAGGCTTCGGCAAAGTCTGGCTCTTTGCTGACCAGAGAGTCCAGTAACGAAATTGCGATCGTATAACGACCGTTGTTCATTGCTTCGATGACTGAGGTCATGTCCTGACCGCCGTCGTTGTCGTCACGCTCGTACCACTTTTTCCAGATTTCGGTTTCGATCATCACCGCTTGTTGAGGAGAGTTTGCAGATTTCAGTTTACCGAATAGTTCTGGAAGTTCGTCATTTTTCTGGTCGGCAAAAGACTGTGGACAAGTCAATATTGCGGCCAGCAGTAACAGTCGAAATCTGTTCATTTTTTCTCTCTCCCCGGGACATCATTAGGTTTGGTTTTCTAAGAGTCTGTTGATGGTGATCCTATACTGTGGCGTCCATTGCACGGGCAAATTTATGAATCCCGTAACATAATACAGAAACTCACCCGATTGGTCGCAACATTTGCCCGGACTCGCAATGTGTCAGCAACCAGCGTTCATCCATGTTGTTGTCACGCACTTGAGGGGGGAAACAAAGCGCCACATTCGTGCCAATGTTGCGGTGCGCAGACGTTGTTTCGGGTTTCTTGTTCACAGAGTGGGCGTTTTACGGCTCTCGTGTGTCAGCCCTTGCCGCTGGATTCGCGATAGATTTTTATCAGAGTTTCGCTGGCTGCAGACGGGGTGATTTCGCGTTTGAGAATTTTCTCACGCAAGCCGGTGAGACTGTCAGCGACAGGCTTATTGGCGTGAAAATCTCCCAGCAGTTGGTTATTAATGGTAGCGTGAAGCCAGTGCAATAGCTGTTGATCGCGCTTTTTTTCGAACGCTCCATTCTTCATGGTTATGGTTTGATGTTTTCTGATTTGTTGCCAGATATCGCTCAAGCCACTGTTGTTGAGTCCGCTGCAGGTCAGTACCGGAGGATGCCAGTCAGTACCCCGCGGGCTCAGCATTCGCATCGCGTGCGAGTAGTCATTTTTTGCTGCATTGGCCTTATTGATGTTGTCTCCGTCGGCCTTGTTGACGACGATCATATCGGCGACCTCCATGACACCTCGTTTTATCCCCTGGAGATCGTCACCAGCTCCCGGGAGCATCAGCACCAGAAAAAAATCGACCATTTTTGCAACGGTGGTTTCTGACTGACCAACCCCGACGGTCTCCACGATCACAACATCAAAATCTGCGGCCTCACACAGCATCATGGTTTCTCTGGTTACCCGGTTGACACCACCCAGTGTTCCGGACGTAGGTGACGGCCGCACAAACGCATTTGGATTAACGCTGAGGTTTTGCATTCTGGTTTTATCACCGAGAATGCTGCCGCCGGTTCGTTCGCTGCTAGGGTCTACAGCCAGAACCGCAACGTGTTTTTTGTCGCGTGTGAGGTTTTCACCAAACGCCTCAATAAAAGTGCTTTTCCCGACACCCGGCACGCCTGAGATGCCAATCCGGATTGCATTGCCGGTATGGGGCAGTATCTGTTGCAATAGTTCGCGGGACTGCTGCTGGTGCGCAGGGTTGGTTGATTCGATTAATGTTACGGCGCGACCAAGAATGGCCCGATCTCCATCACGAATGCCCCGGGCAAGCTGCTGCGTGCTGAGTTGTTGCCGCTTTGGCCGTGTTGTCATGCGTGTGATTCTGGTGGTTAGCTAATGTTTGTTGACGGTGTTAGGCGTCGGGTTGTTCTATGTCGAGTGCATCGAGTAACTTTATTAGTAGGTTCTCTGCGGCCTCAGTGATGACTGTTCCAGGTGGGAATATGGCGGCAGCTCCCGACGCATATAGTGCGTCATAGTCTGCCGGTGGTATAACGCCGCCAATAGAGATAAGGATGTCCTCCCGGCCCAGTGTTTTCAGTGCGTCGCGTAAGTCGGGCAGTAAGGTCAGGTGGCCGGCAGCGAGTGAGCTTGCGCCGATTATGTGTACATCGTTTTCAACCGCTTGTTGTGCAACTTCTGCGGGTGTTTGAAACAGTGGCCCGATATCAACATCGAAGCCGAGATCGGCAAACGCGCTGGCAATGACTTTCTGCCCGCGATCGTGTCCGTCCTGTCCCATCTTTGCGACCAGAATTCTTGGTCTTCTGCCTTCTTCGGCGCTAAAGTGTTCAATCAGATTCATCAGTTTGTCCACGTTAGCGCCGCCTCGTTTGAGTTCATCACTGTAAATCCCGCGAATAGCTTTGACTTCTGCCTTGTGCCTTCCGAACGCGACTTCCATTGCATCGGTCATTTCACCGACAGTCGCTTTTGCACGTGCTGCGGCGATACATCTTTCAAGGAGATTGCCATCGCCTGTTTCTGCCGTTTTCTGTAGTGCATTTAACGCGTTTTGTGTGTCGCTGTCATTGCGATTGCGTCGCAGTGATTCAAGCTGAGCTATCTGTTGGGCGCGTACTGCTGAATTGTCGACTTTTAACACGTCTATATTATCATCGGAGTCGGGCAGGTATTTATTTACCCCGACAACGCTTTGAGTGCCACTGTCTATGCGAGCCTGGGTGCGTGCCGCCGCTTCTTCGATGCGCATTTTAGGGATGCCTGCTTCAATGGCGCGCGCCATACCTCCTGATTCTTCAACCTCTGTGATGTGCTGCCAGGCACGGTCAGCGAGTTGCTGGGTGAGTGATTCTATGAAGTAGCTGCCACCCCAGGGATCGATGCTGCGACAAGTGCCGCTTTCATGTTGCAAAAACAGCTGCGTGTTGCGCGCTATACGCGCTGAAAAATCCGTGGGTAGCGCAAGTGCTTCATCGAGTGCATTTGTGTGCAGCGACTGGGTATGACCATGGGTAGCTGCCATCCCTTCGACGCAGGTTCTGACCACGTTGTTGTAGACGTCTTGTGCAGTCAGGCTCCAGCCAGAGGTCTGGCAATGAGTGCGAAGGCATAGTGATTTGGGATTTTGAGGATTAAACTTTGCCACCATGTGCGACCACAACAACCTCGCCGCACGAAGTTTGGCAACTTCCATGTAAAAGTTCATGCCGATTGCCCAGAAAAAAGACAGCCGTGGCGCGAAGGTGTCTATATCAAGACCCGCCTCTATACCGGTACGTAAATACTCAATGCCGTCTGCCAGAGTGTAAGCTAGTTCAAGGTCTGCGGTAGCGCCAGCTTCCTGCATGTGGTAGCCGGAAATACTAATGCTGTTGAAGCGTGGCATGTTAGTGGAAGTGTATTCGAATATATCGGAAATAATTTTCATCGATGGCGCTGGTGGGTATATGTAGGTGTTGCGCACCATAAATTCTTTTAGAATATCGTTTTGAATGGTACCGGTCAGTTTTTCTGCAGTGACGCCCTGTTCTTCGGCCGCGACAACATAAAGTGCCAATACGGGCAGTACGGCACCGTTCATTGTCATTGATACACTCATTTTGTCGAGCGGTATGCCATCGAAAAGTGCGCGCATATCAATAATAGAGTCTATTGCTACACCGGCCATACCGACATCACTTTTAACTCTCGGGTGGTCTGAGTCGTAACCGCGATGCGTGGCGAGATCAAATGCGATAGACAGTCCTTTTTGACCTGCTGCAAGATTTCGTCGGTAGAAGGCGTTACTCTCGGCTGCGGTTGAGTAACCGGCGTACTGACGAATGGTCCATGGACGGTTCACATACATGGATGGATAAGGGCCACGGGAAAATGGCGGCAGTCCCGGCCATGTGTCGATAAAGGGACAGTCACGGTTGTCTGCTTTAGTGTAGTGTTTTTTTAAATCAATTTGCTCAGGCGTTGCTAATGTGTCTGTCTGTGTTTTTGCGCCATCGGCGCGCGGTGAACAATCGTCTTTAAAATCAATGTTTCTGAAATCAGGGATCATGGTCATTTCACCGCCAGAAAGGTTAATGCATCTTGCAGAAGTTCTACCTTGTTGCTCTTAATGTGCAGTTGTCTGGCAAGCCCGTTGTCACTGAGTGCAGATTCAAGGTCTTTGGCGGCGCCTGCCAGCCACACTTCTGTAGACGGTGTGGATGCTAAAGTTTTGCAGGCCTCTGCAGCATCGCTTGCGTACCGTTTATCAGATGAACATAAAACCGCAAGCAGAGGTTTGTCTGCTTGTGCGGGATTAATATCTTCCATTGCGATGACGCTGGTATGGATGCCGGCGCTGGCAAAAAAGTTTGCACAAAAATTAGTGCGGCTGCTGTACTCGTGTGGGCTGCCAAGGGTAACTAGCATCACCTGTGGTGGCCGGCCGTGTGTGTCCTGATAGCTTGCAGATCGTGCAACCATGTTTTCAAAAACTGCACCGTCGCGAAAACGGATCAGGGCAGGGGCGGTAAGTTTGTTGGTGCGCAGTTGAGCATCCACAGACCGATAATCAGCGCCTTCACCTATTGCATGTAAGATGTCCGCAAAATTGTGTGAGGCAAGTGTTTTACGCGGTTCGGGAATCGCTGTGTTTGGATCTGAATCGGCCGGGTTGGTGGTGCTGTTATAGTGGTTGTTACTTTGGCTGGGGGGCTCCTGTAGGTTAGCAAATTCGCTTACCCCTATTACCGATGTTTTACCGTTGGCGAGATCCTGTTCTCTTTTGTTGCGTTTTTCGGTCACGATACTCTGCACGTATCCCGATGTGAGAGCGTCCTGCATGCCCCCTCTGGTTTCTATATGTTGGAATATCTCCCACGCCTTTTGGCAAAGATTACCGGTTAATGCTTCAACGAAGCCGGAGCCGCTTAGCGGATCCTGCACCTGATCAAGATGTGATTCTTCAAGCAGGATAAGCTGAGTGTTGCGGGCAATTTTCCGACCCAGTTTGCGATCCCGGGGTGTTTGCTGAGGACAGTTGATGTCAAAGGCTACGCTGTTAAAGCCCTGCGCGCCGCCAGTCATTGCGGCGAATGCCTGAGTCGTTACGCGAAGTATATTGACGTATGGGTCCCGCTCACTGATGCAGCGCAGACCAGATTGAGCCTGTAGTGCCATTGCCGTATCAATTGAGTCGTCACTGTTGTGGCAGTGCGACAATACCTGCGACCAGAGTTGCCTTGCTGCGCGCAGTTTTGCTACCGAAAGAAAAAAATCACTATCCAGAGAAAACCGGAAAATGATTTGACCGGCGGCGTCTTTAATGTTGATGCCGGAGTTGTGGAGTGCTCGCAAATAACTTAGACCTGTCGCAATGGCAAAGGCCAGCTCCTGGGCCTCTGATGCGCCGGCGTTATGGTATGTGCCTGTATCAACACACAGACAGGTGACGTTGGGCAGATGTTCTATGGTGTGCTGAGCAAGATCAACGATCTGGTCAGACCAGTTAGCGCCTGAGAAATCAACGCGACCTGTATTTGCCAGAGCACCCAGCGGATCGGCGTTATATGCAGCGAATACTTGATCGAGCGGTATGTTGCGGCTGCGCCACAGGCTCTCCAGTAATCCTGCGGCTGCGATATTATTCGCGGCGGGCAGCAAGCTGGTGTGAATCATCTCGGGGTATACGCCGGCGAGCAGTTGTTCCATCTCTGTCACTGTGTGACAGTGAATTCCGTTTTTGTTTTCCGCGTTGTGCATTGCCAGTTCAATCGCTGAGACGCCATTGTCGAGCTCCTGCAATATTTGTGTATTAATCTTACTTAAAGAGGGCTGGCTTAAAGAGGGCTGGCTTGTAGAAAATGGATTTCCGGTGCCGTAGGTTTGTTGTATATGCCAGGGCTTTTTTGTGTAATGTGGTTGTGCGCTTGCGGTCGCCTGACTATAAATTGCCTGAATTTTGATATCGTCAAGGGTAGTCGACGTAAGTTTGTCTTCGAGTTTGGCGCCGTTAAGTGTTTTTTCAACCAACGATCGCCATTGCTTTTCAAGGTGCTGGTATTGCTGATATTCCGGCTGCTGTGATGATGGCGAGTTGGCGTCTCTAAATGGTGAATCTGTATGCCAGGTACTTTGCATGGTCTATCTCATGGCGTTACTGGTGGGTGAGAGTTTAACACCGATGTTAAATTATCTTACTAAATTAAGCAGGGTATTGCCCCGCTGAGATTAGCTGGCTATCCATATACCGAACTAACCGGCATGCAGCGATGGAAATTTGCCATGTCCTCTATCGCCTGTATTATAGACAATCCGTTCTTTTACACTTGTCGCTCTGTGAATAATGCGGGCTGGGTTGTCGTCGCGTAGATTAGCCCTTTTTTTGCAATTTCTCTGTTAAGAATAGCTCTGTATTTGCGTTGAAATAGGTCATTTCGTCCAGCAATTTGTCGGGGCTGTTATTGTGCAGTAAGTTTTTCTGGTGTTGTGGTCGGAGAAATTCCTGATCGACGGTGTGGCCAATGAATTCCAGTAATTTGTCGTAGTAGTGATTGATATTCAAAATACCAGTGGCCTTGGCATGCAGACCAAGTTGTTGCCAGGTGCATATCTCGATGAGCTCTTCAAGTGTCCCTATGCCTCCCGGTAGTGCGACGAAACCATCGGACAATGATGCCATTGCTGCTTTGCGTTCATGCATGTCTTTAACTACCAGTAATTCAGTCAGGCCCTGATGACTGATTTCCAGCTTCTCAAGATGCTCCGGAATTACGCCTATTGCCTTGCCGCCCTTTTCAACGACACTGTCAGCAATCGCGCCCATCAATCCTATGCTGGCTCCTCCATAAACCAGGTCGATGCCGCGTTCGACCATGGCATGACCAAGAACCCGGGTTGCCTCGAGGTACTCAAGGCTCGCACCGGGGCTTGAACCGCAAAAAACACATAGGCGTTGCATGGGGTATTTACTCTTGTATGGATTGAAGGGTGCGATATTTTAGCCATAGACGATATCAGTATGTTGATGAAGCGGAATATAGCGCAAGTACTACGACTCCGATCATTGCTGCAGCCATGGCGAAATTTATTTTTTGCTGAGTGCTTTCGCTTAACGCCAGCTTTTTCAGACTAATGCCGATGCCCAGCCACAACAGGTGAATCGGGACCCAGATGGCATTGATAATGGCAAATTTCACAAGGGTTTCCAATAGCAGACTGTCAGCACCGAAGGCAAATCCCGAAAATAGCGCAGTGTTTACGGCGTAGGCTTTGGGATTTATTGCCTGCAGAACGATGCCGTCAATGATCCCGGGCTGCTGTTTCGATTCCATGAACGCGATTTTTGACCCTGCCGTGGCAATTCGAAACGCCAGACTCAGCAGATACAACGCTGAAGCAATTGACAGCACAAGCCGCAGCCATGGTACAGAAAACATCAGAGCCGCAAGCCCGCTGACCACTGCCAAAGCGACTAAATTGGTACCGATGAACAGTCCTGTCACATATCTGACGCCGGCGGCTTTGCCGTATCCGGCTCCGACACCTGCTGTTGATAGAACGCCGGGACCCGGGGTGATCAACAGTAGAAATACTGAAAGGATAAAGTTTGTCATTTGATGCCTGGTCGGCTAAAGAAAAAAATTGATTGGTCGCGAGGCCTCAGAATACATGTGTGTGTTCACTGTGATTGTTTAAACTGAGACTTGAAACCTTACCTGTTTATTAAACATCTTGTCTCACTGTACAGATCTTTCCTGATTACCCGTTAAATTTTAATACGTAGGAAAGATATTTACATGTAGATGATGCTAATGAAAAGAACTTTGTTCACAGCCTCGATAGCAGGTCTTGGCGTGTTGCACGGATGTGGTGATGGGAATATCCAACGTGGTGTGTTTATTGACAGTCCGGTGGAGGGTTTAGAGTATCGCACTGAGACTCGGCACGGGTATACAGACGCAGATGGTGGCTTCTATTATAAGCCTGGTGAAACTGTATTATTCAGCGTGGGTGGGCTTCGGTTTTCGGAAGTTGAGGCGCAACCGACGGTGACACCGTTAGATATAGTCGGTACGGAAAATATCGAAGATCCTGAAGTAGTCAATATTTTGAGATTGCTGCAGTCTATTGATGTAGATCAAAACCCTGCGAATGGGATAACTATCCCCGAGTCTGCCCGGGAAAATGTACAAGCGCCTGAATTCAGCTTTTCTGGCATGGTGAATGTGGATGAGGTGATCAGCAACGCCCTGACACAGGCCTACGGCGATACACGTGAAATTGTCGGGGCAGAACAAGCTGTCGAACATTTAGTGGATACCCTGAGCAGGGAGGTATCTGATACATCGATTGCGGGATGGGATCTGGATTTCCTGTATCTGGTTGAGAAAAACACCGAGTTTGATGGATCCTATATTTCACTGCGCGAGAATGACTTTGAGCTGAATCTCAATAATGAGTGGCAGTACGGGGCAGTTAGTAATAACCGCAGTGTTTATCAGTTGCTGGCTGATGATAAAAACCAGTTCCTGACTTTAGGCGTCGGAGCAGATGGCAGCAGGATGGGCTGTCTGGCCTCGCTGCCTCAAGCCATAGCGCAATGTGCAAGTGAAGGTCGGTTGTTTTCTGTGTTTTCAGAAGAGTCGGGTGCCGTGGCTTTTAGTGCAAGTCAGACGGCTGGTACAGTAGGTTCTGAAGCCACAGACGAGGTCGAGCCGGAATTTGAGGCCGCTGAGTCGGGTGGGGTAGACACCTCCGGGGATTTACTCAGACCGGAAGATCTTTTTCCCGCTTGTACAGCAACTGCTGTTGATGCGGACGGCGATGGGTATAGCTGGGAGAACGGCGCAAGCTGTTACATAATTGCCGGCAACACTGATTCGTCAGTAGTTGATGAAACTGACGATACCACAGAGACCGAATCGGTGGCAGCCGTCGCAACGGTGGTCGCATCGACCGACTGCCCGTCCGGCACCCTCAATGCACCGGCAAGCTTTCAGGTGGTTGTCGCGCAGCCTCCGGGTTGTGAGTGGGTTCCATTTACGGATGACCCGGCATGGGCGTGGGGAACTGCAAGCAGCTACGACAATGCGAGTAATACTGTTACTGCTGCTCTTGGTGGTCTGCATCAGGGAACCTTTGAACATAGCTGTACTGATATCGCCAGTGGCAAAATGGTTAAAGTGGTGGCCAGCTGCGAGGTCACCGTGAACAACGCGCCGGGCATTGAGGATATTACTGATCTATTTTTTATGACCGGTCAATCTAATGCAGCAAGTTTGCAGACAGCCTATGACGCTACGTTGGACAGCAGTGATTCAAACGTATTTGCATTCACCGACACTGGCTGGCAGGTGGCTGATCTTCATCAGTTCTGGGAGCAGGACATACCAGGCAATTATTCACAGGATGACCCGGCAAGATCACCCTACAACAGCATTATCTTTCAGGTAGCGAAAGCCCTTGCTGCGAAGTCAGATCGCGTGGTTGGTATAGTAATACTCACCGCTCCCGGTGAGGGCATCAGTCATTGGGACTACAACAGTGAGTTTTTCATTGAGATCCGCGAGAAAGCGCTTGCCGCATTGAATTCGCTGCCAAACAAACACTCGTTTGATGCGATGTTCTGGATGCAGGGTGAGACGGACTGGCTGGCAGAAGGTACGGCTGACCCGGGTGCGACCGGCTTTTCCGGTGTCGACAGTGATTTTTATCGCAACTACTACCCGAATAAGTTATTTCAACTCATTAGCAATTTACGAAGTGAAAGCTGGTTTGGCGGTGATGGTCGGTTTGTTTGTGCTGAAACTAAAAAGGCTCTGTTAAACCCTCATCTGATGGCGTTGAATTTCGATGATGATCCACTGAGCGGTTGTGCTGCTGCTGCTGACCTTGAGACCAGGGACACGGATCCTTACGGCAATCACTTTTCTGCGCCATCATTGAGAATTCTGGGTGACCGATTGGCTGATGTCTATCTCGGGTTGAATCCCTAGGAGTCTGCGCGGCAGAACGTCCACTACTGCGAAGGCGCCCTGACGGTGCGTTTTTATCGATCATTTTCGTTACGTATGAACAACTATGCGCCTCAAATGATCGTAAAAACGCCCTCGCCATGGCGCATTCTCGCTACGCGGACTTCTACCGCGCAGACTCCTAGCCGCTGCTATTTATCAGGGCAGAGACAAAACTTAATGGTGTGTCGAGCGATATTGCCTGGCACTCAGTATGATCAGGGCTGTTCGGCTGAACTTACACCGCTGTCAGAGTAGTCGCTGCGGGAACAGCTGAGTCGATGATCCGTGTCGGGATGCACCTGAAAAGTCTGGCCTGCCGGAAACATGATAATGTTGCGATATACTTCGCCGATGTGACTGAACGACAAATAGCGGGTTGTAGCACTCCATATTTCCGGCCCGTTTAATTCTGCAGGTACAGTGACGTTGTCTGCAGAGTCTGCATAGTAGTAGGTTCCATCGGCTAATATTTGGTACCAGGTGTTTGCAGTGACATCCTGCGTGTAGCTAAACTCGGCGTTTTGTCTGTTTTCGCGTGTACACAGCCAGATTGAGTCTGGTACTGATAAAGTCGCAGGCTGCAGGTTAAGCGAGAACTGTTCGCGTGTTGGTGTATAGACCACGGCTTTGGTCAGGCTTCCTTCGGTGGTGGTAGTGAAAGCACAGCTGTGTGAGGCAGCGTTGTTCCAGCCCCAACCGCGGAATGCGGTGTCGACAACTGCATCAGCCGGACATTTTTTTATACAGGTAACAACGGTACCGCTGGTCGCGCTTAGTTGTGTAGAGAACGCACTCGTTGTGTCGGTGCTATAAGGGCTCAGACAAACTTCCCATTCACCGTCAGTGTCTGCCAGTGATATAAATCCGGACTCACTTGTGTCATTGATGGTCAGTGAATAAATATCTGTGGAGATAACGGGTGTGGCGTTAGTCGCATCTGATGCCAGTGAAAGACTTAGCGTCAGTGTTAACGTATCAGCGGTTACGGCGTCTGATAGAGCTGTTATGGTCACAGCTTTACTGCCACTTTCGCCATCGGCCCAGGTTAGTGTGTCAGACTCGACAGTGTACTCTATATCATTTGTCGGGACGGCAGCTACCTGCACGCTTATACTCTGATCAAAACCTCCACTTCTCGCGACCTGTATGGAGATCGATGAACCCTCGTCTACAGTTCCGGTCGATTCTACAAAAGCCACGGTACCGGGATTTGCCTGTGTCGTATCAGTGATAGTTATTTGTGCGGACCGGTTTTGCAGGCTGATACCGCCGGTGGCAGAAGAGATTTCGACAGTAAGGGTTTCTGCTGCTTCCGGTGTGTTGTCAGTGGTTGCGGTCAGGGTAATTACCTTTGTCGAATCGTCTCCATCAGTCCAGGAAAGCGTACCCGGGCTGGCGGTGTAGTCAGTCGAATCTGCGGTGCCGGAGGTAAAGTTGTAGGTCACACTCGCGGCCCCATCTGAGCCGTCAACACGCTCTACCGGTATTTCAAGTGCGCTGCCTTCACTGACAGTGTAGGTGCTGTTGGCGATAGACACGGTTCCGTTGTTGATCGCCGGTGGCGTTGTGTCAGTGATTTCAACCGTGGCGATGGCGCTACCCAGTGTCGCACCACCACGGATACCTGAAAGATTGACTTGAAATGTTTCAGTAGGTTCTATCTCGAGATCCTGCAAAATTCCTATGCTAATGTTTCGAGGTGTGATGTCTCCGTCTGGCCAGGTCAGAGTGCGAGGACTGTCGATGGATGCGTAGTCCGCAGTACCTGTCGCCGTGCCGTCTGTGGTGGTGTATTCAACGGTGACAGGACCGTCGCTGCCACCGACCCGTTCTATCTCAATAATCACTTGATTGTCGCTTTCACTGACGATCAATGATGTATCTGCAATCTGCAATGTGCCGCGCTGAGGGGGTGGTGTTGAATCCTGCAGGGTTATTCTTGAGAAACCGTTGCCGACGGCAGCGCCACCTGTAGCTGAATACAGGTGCACGGTGAAAGTTTGACTGCCTTCAAAGTCGGTGTCACTGAATACGGTAATATCGATAGACTTAGCCGCGTTGTCACCTTCTTCCCAGACCAGTATGCCTGAGGTCGTGGCGTAGTCTTGTCCACCTATCGCTGTTTCATTGTCCAGCCTGTAGCGAACACTCACCCGGCCATCAGTGCCATCGACACGGTTGACGTCGATTGTCAGAGTGCCGGCTGCCTCGGCAACCGTATAGTCCTGTGCGGAAAACTGCAGCACTCCAGGGGTGGTCTCGTTGCCAATGGGAAGACCGTCTATGTTGTCGGGTGTTGAATTAGAGTTGGCATAGTCAGCACCCGCCTCACGCTCGATCAGGTTATTAAAACCGTCAGAGTCGTTGTCGGGGTAGGTGTACTGGTTGGCTGTTAAAGAGATGCTGGTGTCGTTTGTGATTAACCGGGTATCGCTCAGTGTGGCCAGAACGACTTGTCGTGTGCCGACCATTTCGATTATTTGCAGCGTATACGATAGTTCGGTTCCCGATTCGATATTAATAGCGCCAGTGAAGTTGTTGCCGTCCCTTGTTAGCGAAACCTGCCTGTTGCCAGCCTGTACGCTGGCAAAAATCTGTTGCTGATCTATCGATTGTGAATTTCGTATCCGCTCAGGGACTTTAAACGCGAATGTTGATTTGTCCGTTGTCGGGTCTGTATTGGTAGCATCACAAGCAATCAACACCAATGGCGTCAATAAGAAGAGGGCGTAACGGCTGAGTTTCGATGGCCAGCATTTTTCAGTTTCGCGCAGTTGTTTCATCGACCGGCTCCTACCTCTTCAACCGTAAAAGTCACTGTGCAGCAAGTATCGTCAGACTGAATAGAACCGTTGGAATCGTTGCCACCACCGGAACTACTGATCAACAGACCGGCAACCACTATGCCTAATCCAATGAAGAGCCAGTTTGGTTTCTTTGGCTCGGAGTCGGTGTGACCAGTATTAGTGGATTTACCGGTTTGGGCTTGTAAATTTGTCGATGGACTGAAGCTTGTGCCAGCGTCCAGTTGCATTTTCAGTGGCTTTTCCAATCCGCCTTTTTGAATTTTATTACCTTCTTTGTCTTCTGCCACTATGTAGTATAAAACGTAGTTATCTGTAGTTTCGGTATCTATAAGAGCAACCCAGGTTGCTGTGCCGGTGTCTGTCATGTCGATCTGCTGGAACTGTTCGGCATTGCTGCGAAGATAATGCACAGTGGCTCTTTTAACAGCAACGTTGTCAACGATTTTTGCGGAGACTGTTTGCTTCTGACCTGCAATGCCAGCGTTTTGAGGGACGTCGTGGCTGATAGACGGGGCTGTAATATCGAATTCAAGTGCGGCCAGAGTTTGAGCCAGGCCAATAGTACTGCTGGAAAAAAACAAACAGCTTGCGATCAATAGTGCAGTGAGTTTGTGAATGAGTCGGTAGCACATATGATGCTGCATCCGGTGGTAGTGACTCAGGCTGTGGTGATTGTAGTTGAGCATTATAATTATCCTGACTACCTGATGAATGTGCGGGCGGACCATGGGAATTTCTTAACCTGGATTAGAATTACCAGTTTACTTTTCGCCAGCCGGTCTTTGACTTTGTCACCCGCAATTGATGTGTTCTCCATGCGTCGGCGGGGTAGGCTGTATCGCCGCTATCGGTCTTGAGTTCTATAAATTCCAGAGTGGCGAAGAAACTTTGCGAGCTTTCGTCCTTTTCAAGCTCAGACAGGCTGACCTGGATGGTTGCGTAGTTATCAAATAGTGCATTGAGTAACTCTTGTGTTTCTTTGCTGGTTTCACTGTACTCATCGACTTGTTGTTTTTCTCCGTTCTCCAGCGCCAGTTTCAGTGAATCGAATAAATTGGTGACGGTCAGCTGATCTTGTGTCGTTAATGGCAACCCGGGGCTGCTTGTGTCAGAAAAGGACTTCGATAGCCTGAGTCTGCCGTTTAGAACTTCTATTCTTTCGTCGCGTATGTTAAGCGACATCAGCTCAGATAATTTTGTCTGTGCTGAATCAAAGTCTTCCGTGGCGATAAGCTGGTCTATTTCGTCGATAAAAAAATCGAGTTTGCTTTGCTGGTCCTGGGCGTTAACGTTCCACGACAGTAGTAGCCCGGCCGCCAGAGGGTAGAGGCTGGCAGTTCTTTTTTTGCCTGAAAAAAAGTAGCGATATGTTTCCATAGTGCTCGTAGTAGTTGTAGTTGGATTAGCGGAACCCGACTCCCACCCGGTACCGAACTGATCCGGTGACTATGACACTATCTATTGGTGTGATGCCAGAGACTTTCACCACCATATTGTAACCTTCCGGTGCTTCGATGTAATCAAATATATCTATATTGGTGGTGGTCAATGTCAGCGTCCGGGTGCCGCTTGCGTATTGCGGATCTCCTTCAGGGACGCTTGCAACCAGTTCAGCGCATGTGTGGTCGCCAGTGGTGATGATTCCTTCAATATGATTAGTGCATACATCACCTGGCAGTTTTGCAGAAAGGTAGACTTCAAGGGCGTTTATAAAGTCAAAATCGTCAAGGTTACCGTCTTCAATGGAGTCAGCATCCGAAGCAGGATCGATATTAAGGTCCAGTGACAACACTTTTACAGAAGTCACATAGTCGAAGTCTCCGTTTTCATAGGCCTCCTGAGTTGTCAGGTCGAGCCTAACGGGGATAGCCAGACTTAGTGGTATTTGAATACCGATGCTTGGTATTTCAAGTTTGGGTAGAGCTTCATCGACTGAAAAGGTGCCCAGAGTAGTGTCGCTGCAGGAAATTGCAAACAACGCCAGGGCTGTGATACCTAAGCTGCTGATCTTGAGGGGGTTACTTCGCATGTGTAATTCCGGTAGCACTGACTGTATTCTGTCATGACGGATCTTAGCATACGGTTTGGTTTTCACCTGCCGGTGCAAGAGGCTTTTAATTATGGTTTACAATTGTCCTGCTCAATTAATTCAACGCCGGTGATAAAGTCGTCGCGACTGCTGTGAGGAGCAGTGGTCAAAATTGATCGAGCAGTCGATATCAGGTTGAAAATTGCTATGTGACGAGTGTGTAATGATTAATCGGGTCGCTTGTCCGTTGCGCAAACAACATCAGGGGTGGACATAAGCGCGTGTGATGCGAAACACTTTCGGATTAGTGATTTCACCTCACCCAACTACAGATACTGTTGACTACAATTTGCGGTGTATAAATCTGATTCTCAGAAGGTCAAAAAACATCTTTATTGAGTCATTGATCAATGACAGTGTAGAGCCTTCTTCATGTGTCCATCTAACCGGTACTTCAGCGATCCGGTATCCAAGCTTTTTGGCAATATGCAAATGCTCAACATCAAAACAAAACCCGTAGGTCTTTTGATTTTTTGCTACTTCCCTCGCTGCTTCACGTCGATATGCTTTGAATCCGCATTGGCTGTCGTTAACCGTTAACAACCTAAAGCAACGTGCTGTCAGATTAAAAACGCGACTCAATATGGAGCGAAGCGTTGTTCTGCCGTCGACGATAGAATTTTTCAGGTTTCTCGATCCAATAACGACATCGTAGCCTTCATCGAATTTTTTCAATAGCTTGTCGATTTCTGTGATGGGGGTGGAGCTGTCGGCGTCGGAGAACACAATAATGTCACCCTGCGCCATGAGTAATCCCTTGGCGATAGAATAACCTTTGCCCACATTCTTCAGGTTTTCCTCAAGTACACCCGTCGCCTGGGACTTTGCTTCTGCGCTATAGATATCCACAAACTTCACAATTTCAGTGGTCAAATCCGAGCTACCGTCATCGATTATTAAAATATCGGACTGGTAGTCCTGTTTGCTTAGATAGTCTTTGATTTGATAGAGCGATGCGGCGATACGCTCCTGCTCGTTAAATACTGGAATAACTATGGTGACGCTGGGCAATGTCATTGAGTTACTGTCCACTTACCCGGTGCTGCTGTTTGGGCCGTTATGGCCACACCAACCACGATAAGAGATAGCCCGATAGTCTTTTGCCAGGTGATGCTCTCCTCCATCCCCGGCCAATAAAATGCGCCAATATAGACGATCAGATACCCCAGACTCAGCAAGGGGTAGGCGAAGCTCAGGTCGAAGCGTTTGAGTGCGATGATCCATGCGGGAACCGCAGCAGCGTATAGGCTCAGGCCGCAAAGAAGAAATAGACCCGCAGTTGGTGATGCAACGATGCTTTGGAAAAATTCTCCGACGGTGCCGGTGTTGAGTCCCTGTACCCCTGCTTTCATCAGCAGTTGCCCGAGAGCGCCCCCTGCTACCGCGAAAATTAATGCGTACAGGCTGCGATTCATATTGGCGTACCGCTGAGCAATATAAAAATGCCTGCAACAATCGCTGTAGCACCAACCCAGCGATGTATGGGTATTGTCTCACCGAGTATCCATTTGGCGCAAACTAAAACGATGACGTAGTTGATGCTCAGTAGCGGATAAGCCACGCTGACTTCTGTCCTTGCCAGGACTAATAACCACAGTAACAACCCGCTGCCGAGCAACAGGACGCTGGCCAGAACATCAACATTTAAGATAAGCGACATTCTGGTGCTTTTTTGTGAACGACCAGTCAATCCAATGGCCGCGCGTTTTTGAAACACCTGCGCGACACTGGTGCAGAACACAGTGGCAATCAGCAGACAAAGGGTTGTTGTGGATATTGACACTTGTCAGGAACACCAACGTTGAACCTGAAAATTAGCGGCCGGACCTTTTTTAAGCTTAATGCAAACTGAGAATAAGTAGATCTTTCCGGCTGATGAATGCCTTAATAATAAAAATTACTCACCTGGTGCAGATAGTTTATTGTGCGTTCAGTGCTGTTTCAGCCGGATGATATAGGGCAGTGCGACGATAGAGGGTGAGTGTTCCGGTTTGGTTTCCGCTCATTACCGGCGTCAGTTGGTAGGGTTCTGTGTAGACGGGCTGGTAGCCGTGTTGCCTGATGATCGGCCGGTACTGTTTATTATATTCAGGGTGTATTACGTCTGTAAGTAACACGACGTCGAATGATCTGGTCGATAAAGCATCGACAACATCTTCATGAGAGTGTATTCCGTCTTGATTGTTGTCCAGCCAGGTTGTTTCTTTCAAATGATGTTGTGAGTTTTGATCAAATTGCAGGTAACGAAACAGATATGGGTCTTCGCTCAGAATTGTGGCGTCTGAAGCAATAGGGTTTTCATTCAAATACTGCACCAGGCTCTGCACGTTCGGGAATCCGGATTCAAGTGCTTTTAACTGCAAGCTATTTACTGCGGTATACAGAGCGATGACAACGGCAAAGCAGACTGGTGCGAGTTTTTCTTTGCGGGATTTCAAGTAGGAGAAAGTTCTGATGTCAACCATCTTTACCAGCCCCCATGCCGCGCCACAGGTCAGGAAAAACAATGAAAAATTAAGATGCTTATAAAGTGAAATCAGGTTTTTTCCGTGCAGGTGGTAGAAAAACAGCGGGCTGGCCATTGCCACCAACACAATCAGGGTAAGTGCGTTTTTCTTTTCGGCGTCCGAACGAAAGAGGGCCAGTATCGTCAGCGCCAGCGGTATGCCGGTGTGATACAACGTTCTGTATACAATGTCTGAGCGGGTTGTGTTGGCACCATGAATGCCGTTTATCTGCACGCTGTACAGCGTTTGCAGGTCAGTCCAGTGCAAAGCCACGTAGATGCCTATACCAATTGCCATGACGAAGCTGAAATACAGTGCACGTACGACAGATGCGCGCAGGAGCAGCAAGCCGATAAAAGGCAGGTAGGCCGCAGTGGTATATTTAGTCAGCACAGCACCGAGTAGCAAAGACATACCGGTAGACAGATAGATAAACTGTCTGGTGGTTGTTTTGGGATCGCGAGCTCCGCGCAGCAGCGGCATCATAGCAAGGCAGAATAATGCAAAGCTTACCGAGTCATAGCTGGCCAGTCTGCTGATAAAAATGTGTTCTGCACTTACCGCCAGCAACAGGGTTGCGATGGCTGCGGTTTTTGTGCACTGCCACAATTCTCTGGCAAAGAGATAGGTACCAAGCAGAGATAGCAACCCCAGTGCTGCCGCCATGGTGCGGGCACCACTCAGCCCGCCAAACAAAAGTTCACCCCAGCCTAACAGATACCAGCTTACATCTGAACCGAATATGTAGGTGTGGGTTGGCCAGTCACGGCCGGCCAGCAGTGTCTTAGCAACAAACAGATAGTCGTATTCGTCCATGTGACCGGCGCTGAAATTTAGCTGCGTGCGCTGCCAGAGGCTAATCCCTGATGCAATCAACAGTGCCAGAAGTACGACCGTCGTCTGCCCGAAATGCAGTGGATGTTTTATATGGTTTTTGGATGGCATGTTCGCGAAGTGTGTCGAGTCGTAGAGTTCGCATTTTTCAAACGATCAGTAGCAGGTAGCGGCTTGATGGGCGCGCGCTTCACTGTTGTGCCCTACGGAATTGTTAGACTGGGCGTTTGGTCAGTTGTTTTAACAGAAAGCGGGCAGGGTGAAGCTTTGACAGAAGTAGTGGATCGATCACAGAATTGCCGGTGATAATTCCGGCGAGACATTCGGCAGCGTACATCGCCTGAGTAGTGCCTCTCGAACCAAGACCTGCAAGTACGTAAAGTCCGTTGTGATACCTGGCTGGTTGGAATCTTTGTTTTAAGCGACCGTGATGTAAGTCGCGAAATTCTCGTCGGTAGAAAACGCTGTCTGGTACGCCGCCGATCAGAGGGAGTCTGTCTGAAGTGCTGCAGCGTATGCCCGCCCAGGATTCCTGTACACAGGGTTCAGAGCTCAGTGCGTCATGGAGCTGTTGCAAGGTGTGTAAGTTCGCCTGATCATCAGCCGCGCACAGCCTGGTGTTGTTGTCGTCCCGTTGGTGGGTTGCACCGGCCCAGTAGCCGTCGGCGACAGGCACAATGTGTCCTCTGTTGCATACTATGGGTTCATCAGGTAATGGTAGCGGGTTTGTTTTGAAGTAAGTTAGCTGCCCGCGTACTGGCGTCAGTGGCAGCGGGTCGTGTGCAATGAGGTCATTGACGTTGTTGCCATTGGCCAGCACAACAACTTTGCCGTCGTCGATCACTTGTTGCTGATTGTTTAACAGTTGCCAGCCACTGGATGATTTCTCTATGGTGCATACGTTAATGTTGTTGTGTAATGTAGTGTTTTTTGCATTTGCCAGCCACGCGTTGCACAACATTGCGGGGCTGAGGCTGCCTGCAGTTGGGAAGTACAAGGCGGGGGAATTTATTTTTCTTGCTGCTATGTTGCTGGCGGCTGCTTTGCTAACAACACGCCAGTGTTGATCGTCACTCCATTTTTTCGAATCAGCAATAGGTTGCAATACGCCGTTAGGCGAGCGTGGAATTTGGGAGTATCGATCAAGTTCAGTTAGAAGGCGTTGAAAACCGTTTAAGAAATAGCGATCGCGAATGGTGTTGCCGGTGCTGCTGTAAGGCCGGTAAATTGCGACTGGTACGGCCGAAGTTGCAGCCGCAGTGGTGTCTTTTTGATCATATAGTTTGCAGTGTAAGCCCCGGTGTGAAAGTGCGTTTGCTACTGCGCACCCGGCCAGGCCTGCACCGATTATAAGAGCGGTATCACCGTAGCCGTATGTTTGCGTTGGTAGTTCAAACCCGGGTTTGAACATTAAGAGGCAGCGGTATATTTATCGATAATATAGTTCTGCACAATTTCCTGAAAGTCGGTAGCGATGTTGTCGCCTTTCAACGTCACGGTTTTTTCACCATCTACATAGACCGGGGCGACCGGCCTTTCACCGGTGCCGGGAAGGCTGATTCCTATATTGGCGTGTTTGCTTTCACCTGGTCCGTTCACCACGCAACCCATCACTGCAACTGTCATGTCTTCAACACCCTGGTATTTCTTTTTCCAGGCGGGCATTGAGTCGCGCAAATAGGATTGAATATCTTCGGCCAGATGCTGAAAGACAGTGCTGGTTGTGCGACCGCAGCCGGGACAGGCCGTGACCATGGGCGTGAATGATCGCAGGCCCATGGTTTGCAGAATTTCCTGTGCGACGATAACTTCGCGGGTGCGGTCGCCGTTTGGTTCGGGAGTCAGTGAGATTCGAATGGTGTCGCCGATCCCCTGCTGCAACAGAACAGACAGCGCTGCGGTGGAGGCGACTATTCCTTTGCTGCCCATGCCTGCCTCGGTTAAACCCAGGTGCAAGGCGTATTGGCAGGATTCTGATAATTTCTGGTATACGCTGATCAGATCCTGCACCCGGCTCATTTTACAGCTGATAATAATTCGATCTGCTCCGAGGCCAAGTTTTTCGGCCTGCTGTGCGCTTTCCAGCGCCGAGCGTATCACCGCATCGCGATAAATCTGCTCGAGAGGTAAAGGCGTGGCGGCGCCGGCGTTTTCATCCAGCATGCGGGCCAGCAACTCCTGATCGAGACTGCCCCAGTTAGCGCCGATGCGAACCGGTTTATCCAGTTTGGCGGCAATCTCAATCATTGAGGCGAATTGCTCGTCGCGCTTGTTGCCTTTGCCGACGTTGCCGGGATTGATGCGAAATTTAGCCAGCGCCTCGGCACAGGCGGGGTGATTGGCCAGTAATTTGTGTCCATTGAAGTGAAAGTCTCCCACCAGTGGCACATCACAGTCCAGTGCCAGCAGGCGATCCCGAATCTCCGGTACTGCGCGGGCGGCTTCGTCATTGTTCACCGTGAGGCGTACCAGCTCTGATCCTGCCCTTGCCAGGTCCGCAACCTGTATACTGGTGCGGACGACGTCAGCTGTATCGGTGTTTGTCATTGACTGTACGACGATCGGATTGTTGTTTCCGACCACAATTTTGCCGATTTGAACCCCACGTGAGTGGTTGCGTACTATCATAGTTCTGGAATAATCCGGGGGTAGTCAGGAATCAGTCTGATGAATGCAGCTGTAGCCTGGTTAATCTGTGGGGTTTTCATTGGGAAATATTGTTAAGAATGAGTATTTGGATGTCCGCCCGTTTGTTTCTCGCTGGCAGCGTCTCCATTGTGGTGTCTGACATGGCCAGGTTAAACAGGTAATCGCTGATCGCATGGGCAACTTTACACCAATTAGGGATATAGGCGAACGAGAGCAGCAAATATTTAGGCTGCTGGTAGAGCAATACATTCAGGACGGCGCTCCTGTCGGTTCACGAACGCTCTCAAAAATGCCGGGCGTCACCGTCAGTGCGGCTTCTGTGCGGAATGTGCTGGGTGATCTGGAGGAGCTGGGTTTACTGTCTGCGCCGCATACTTCTGCGGGCCGTGTGCCAACGTCTGATGGTTTCAGGTTGTTTGTCGATACCATGCTCGAGGTACAGCCCATTGTTGATGATGACCTGAGCCCATTGAAATCCAAATTAACACCTGATCAGGACGAAAAATCACTGATTCAGCACGCCTCTAATTATCTTTCTCATTTCACTAATATGGCGGGTGTGGTCACCCTGCCCAGACGCGGCATGACCATTTTCCGTCAAATTGAATTTTTGCCGTTGTCAGAGCAGCGAGTGCTGGTGATTCTGGTGGTCAACGAAAAAAACGTGCAAAACCGCATATTGACGCTGGATCGTGACTACAACGCCGACGAATTACAAAAGATGGCAAATTTTCTGAATCATCAATACGCGGGCAAGGATCTTGAGTCTGTTCGAGACAGTATTCGTTGCGAGCTTGATAAAACCCGTGCCGATATGAATGACCAAATGGCGCAGATGATCAATGTCGCAGGTCGAGTCTTTGACAACGACAATGCCGAGGCTGCCGAAGAGGTCATCGTCGCCGGGCAAACCAATCTGATGAATTTCAGTGAATTGTCTGATGTTCAGAGCCTGCGGGACCTGTTTGATGCGTTTGCCCAGCAAAGGGATATCTACCATGTGCTGGAGCGATGTATTTCCGCCGATGGCGTACAGATTTTTATCGGGCAGGAATCTGGCTACGATTTACTGGGGATGTGCAGCCTGGTGACGTCCAGTTATGAAGTAAATGGCGAAGTATTAGGTATACTGGGTGTGGTCGGTCCGACTCGTATGGCCTATGATCGCGTGGTGCCTGTAGTTGACGTTACGTCAAAGTTACTCAGTGCTGCCTTGAATTCTTCCTCCTAGTCTTTATATATGCGGCGATACCAGGCCGTACAATACTGGTGAGCGAAACAAACTATCAAAATTCCAAAATTCGGAGATTTCTGGATGTCGCGAGACAAGGCTTCTGCAGACAACGCAGAAGATAAAAATAATAGTGAAGAACCAGCGGTAGAAGATAGCGCTGGTGTGGACAGCGCAACTGTAGAGGATCCGGCAGCAAACGGTGAAGAAGCAGCTGCACAGCCTCTGTCTGAACTTGAGCAGGTCCAGCTGCAGTTGCAGGAGGCCACAGCCAAGGCAGATCAGAACTGGGACGCTGTGCTGAGGACTCGCGCGGAGATGGAAAACCTGCGCAAGCGACAAAGCCGTGAGCTGGAAAATGCCCATAAGTACGCATTAGACAAAATTGCCATGGATTTGCTGCCGGTTCGCGACACACTGGAAATGGGTATTGCCGCAGCTGCCACTGAGGCCGATCCATTAAAAATCGTCGAAGGCACTGAGCTAACCCTGAAAATGCTGACTCAGGCGCTTGAGAAATTTAACATTGTTGAGGTTGATCCAGCCGGCGAGAAGTTTGATCCGGATCTGCATCAGGCCATCAGCGTGCAGGAAGGCACCGACAAGCCGGCCAACACGGTGTTGAACGTGATGCAGAAGGGCTACACTCTTAATGATCGCCTGCTTCGTCCGGCAATGGTTGTAATCGCAAAATAACCATGCATTTTGTGTTGAATTAGCCAAACCTAGCCTTACTTTACTAACAATCAAGAACATACGCTGCAACGAGCAGTTTCGGAGACACAGTCATGGGTAAAATAATCGGTATCGATCTGGGCACCACCAATTCCTGCGTAGCAGTGATGGAAGGTGGGGCAGCCAGAGTAATAGAAAATTCAGAGGGTGATCGTACCACCCCGTCCATAGTTGCTTTTGCAGACGGCGATGAAGTTCTGGTGGGCCAGCCGGCGAAGCGTCAGGCGGTAACTAATCCTAGTAATACCCTCTACGCGGTCAAGCGACTGATCGGTCGTCGATTCGATGAAGAGGCAGTGCAGAAAGACATCAAGCTGGTGCCTTATAAAATCGTCAAGGCCGACAATGGCGATGCCTGGGTAGAGGCTAACGGTAACAAAATGGCACCGCCAGAGGTTTCGGCACGGGTGCTCATGAAAATGAAGGCGACGGCTGAAGAATATCTGGGTGAAGAAGTCACCGAAGCGGTGATTACCGTGCCGGCTTACTTCAACGATTCGCAGCGTCAGGCGACCAAAGACGCAGGCAAAATTGCCGGCCTGGAAGTGAAGCGGATAATCAATGAGCCAACGGCGGCGGCGCTGGCCTATGGCATGGATAAAGACCTGAGCGACGCAAAGATTGCGGTATTCGACCTGGGTGGTGGTACGTTTGATATCTCGATTATCGAAATAGCACAGATAGACGGTGAGCATCAGTTCGAAGTGCTTTCAACCAATGGAGACACCTTCCTTGGTGGTGAAGATTTTGACAACCGTCTGATCGACTACCTGGCCGATGAGTTCAAGAAAGAAAACGGTGTTGACCTGCACAACGATCCGCTGGCATTGCAGCGTTTAAAAGAAGCCGCCGAGAAAGCCAAGATCGAACTGTCTTCTAGTCAGCAGACTGACGTGAATCTGCCTTATGTGACTGCAGATGCATCCGGTCCCAAGCACCTGAACATCAAAATTACCCGCGCCAAGCTGGAATCACTGGTCGAAGATCTGGTCAAGCGCACGATTGAACCTTGTAAGATCGCATTAAAAGATGCGGGTTTCAGCGCCTCAGAGATTGACGATGTCATTCTGGTGGGCGGTCAAACGCGTATGCCTAAAGTATTTGAAGAAGTGAAAGCATTCTTCGGTAAGGAGCCGCGTCGTGATGTTAACCCCGATGAAGCAGTCGCTATGGGTGCAGCAATTCAGGCAGGTGTACTGGGTGGTGATGTAAAAGATGTGTTGTTGCTTGACGTGACTCCGCTGTCGCTTGGTATTGAAACCATGGGTGGTGTAATGACTAAGCTGATCGACAAAAACACCACAATTCCTACCAAGGCACAACAGGTGTTCTCTACCGCAGATGACAACCAGACTGCGGTAACTGTGCATGTGTTGCAGGGTGAGCGTGAGATGGCCGGCGGCAACAAGTCACTGGGTAAATTTGACTTGAGCGATATACCACCGGCACCACGCGGTATGCCGCAGATTGAAGTGGCCTTTGATATTGACGCCAACGGTATTTTGAATGTATCTGCCAAAGACAAGGCGACAGGCAAAGAACAGTCAATCGTGATCAAAGCATCAAGCGGATTGTCTGATGAAGAAGTCGATGCAATGGTTAAAGATGCCGAGGCGCATGCAGACGAAGATCGCAAGATGAAAGAGTTGGTCGATGTTAAAAACCAGGCCGACAACATGATTCACGCGGCTGAAAAATCCATAGTTGATCTGGGCGAGCAGGTAACCGAGGACGAGAAAAAAGAAATCGAGTCCAGAATTGCCGATTTACGCGAAACGCTTAAAGAAGGCGACAAAGATGCAATTGAAGCTAAACTCACGGCACTGACTGAATCTTCCGGCAAACTTGCAGAGCGGGCGTACGCTCAGGCTTCTGCGGCGGAAGGCACTGCAGATGCTGCGGGCCCTTCGGCTGATACCGCTGCTGCCGGTGACGACGTCGTCGACGCAGAATTTGAAGAAGTCAAAGACGACAACAAATAAACTATCGGGTATAAATACCCGGTTTAACTTGAGCTAACTCTAATCCGGGGTCATCTGATTTGATGCCCCCGGATTTTTCTATTTACGGGCTATTGATGCATGGCGAAGCGGGATTACTATGAAGTTTTGGGTGTGTCTAAAGATGCCGACGATGCGGAATTAAAAAAAGCGTATCGCAGACTGGCAATGAAACATCACCCTGACCGCAATCCTGATAACGCGGTCTCGGAAGAAAAATTTAAGGAAGCCAAAGAAGCCTTCGAGATTCTGGGTGATTCTAACAAGCGCGCAGCCTATGACCGCTTCGGCCACGATGGTGTAAGTAACTCCGCATCGGGCGGTGGCGGGGCCGGTTTTGGTGGTGGTGACTTCAACGATATCTTTGGCGATGTGTTTGGCGATATCTTCGGTGGTGGCGGAAGAGGGCGTGGTCGCCCGCGCGGTGGTGCTGACCTGCAATACAATCTTGAGCTCACACTCGAAGAGTCGGTGGCCGGCCTGGAGAAAAACTTAAAGATTCCAACTCAGGTCAACTGTGGCGAATGTTCCGGCAGCGGAGCGAAGCCCGGTACCAAGCCGGTGACCTGTGACACCTGCAAAGGCATGGGGCAGGTAAGAATGCAGCAGGGTTTTTTCTCTGTACAGCAAACCTGCCCGACCTGTCGCGGCAATGGTGAAAAAATCAGCGACCCGTGCACCAAGTGTCGTGGTGCGGGACGTGTACAGGAACAAAAAACCCTGTCAGTCAAGATCCCGCCCGGTGTCGATACCGGTGATCGTATTCGTTTGTCTGGTGAGGGTGAGGCCGGAGAGAAAAATGCGCCAGCGGGAGATTTATATGTCGCGGTGCAGGTGAAGAAGCACGAAATTTTCGAACGCAACGACGATGATCTGCTGTGCACGGTTCCCATTGATATCATCACCGCCAGTCTTGGTGGTGAGCTGGAAGTCCCCACTCTGGACGGCCGCGTTAACCTGAAGATACCTGCGGGTACGCAGACTGAAAAAATATTCAGAATGCGTGGCAAGGGTGTGAAGCCGGTTCGTAACAGCACTGCCGGAGATTTGTTGTGCCGTATTCAAATCGAGGTGCCGGTAAATCTTACCGCAGAGCAAAAAGCACTTTTTGAACAGTTGAGGGAAACACTTGCCGGTAAAAAGGGCGACAAGCACACGCCGCGGCACAGTGGCTGGCTGGACGGTGTAAAGAGGTTTTTCGGATAAAAGCCCGGTGAGCGCGTTCGGGTTGCCTGGCGCGGGGTGACCAATACTCATAGTCATCGTGCGGTAAAATCGGGTGTGTAACTTGCGTATGTGTCCGGTGGCTTTTTCCAGGCAATCCGCATGAAACCGAATAATTTAACTGCCCGAATTTTGGCGGTATTAAAATTTCCAGTTTACCTGGCGCAAATATTTACCGGCGCCAAGTCATTCAGTGCCAACCCCGTCATCGGCAACCGGGTGTTAAACGTCATGGGTTTGCATGTGTTCAGGACCGTGCTTGCCGCCGCGGTTACCCGATTCAGGTTTCTATGTCTGCGTAACTTCATCGGCCCCGGTCAACGCGCAGCGTTTCATCGCGACGGATATATACTGGTGAAAAATTACCTTCCCGATGAAGAATTCACTGCTCTGAATACCGAGATCAGAAGCTTAAAGGGCGAGGTACGTGAGTGTGTGCAGGGTGACACACTCACGCATAGAATTTTGTTAACTGACAAGGTGCTGTCTGCATTGCCTGCGTGTCGCCGTTTGTTGTCGAGCGCAGGTTTCGGCAAGTTGCTTAAGTATGCGGCCTCGCGAAACAGCAGCCCCATCTACTATGTACAAAGCATCAAAAGCAACGTGGTCGATGGTGCCCCTGATCCTCAGCGAACCTTGCATAGCGACACCTTTCATTCGACCATGAAAGCCTGGTTGTTTCTGGATGATGTGTCAGATCGAAATGGTCCGTTTACCTATGTATCCGGATCACAACGACTCACTTTAAAGAGGCTGCTATGGGAATACCGCAATAGCGTTAAAGGCAGCACGCTTGAAAACTCCTACGCCGCACGAGGGTCGCTCAGAGTAACTGACGATGATCTCGGTGAGATGGGTCTTGAGCAGCCCACGGTGTTCAAAGTACCAGCCAATACGCTGGTGATTGCAAACACCAACGGATTTCATCGTCGGGGGGCGGCGACCGAGGCCAGTAATCGACTGGAGATCTGGGCTTATAGTCGAACCAACCCGTTTAACCCAGTGCCTGGCTTTGACCTGTCGCTTTATAAAAAGTTGAGTCACTTTGCTATTGAAAGGTACCTTGCCAGAAAAGACAAAATAGCAGCTAAAAACGGGTCGGTTGCAAGCTGGCATCTGGTTGATGAAAATGCGCTGCACGTCATGCCCGATACCGACAAGGACAAAATTGAAAATCAAACGGCAAGGGCTGTCCCCGAAGCGGCCTAGCGTGTTGTTGAGGCTGTAGAAAAACTGTTTTTCTGCAGCCTCGTTGAGGTACGATGACGCGAATAGCAGATAGCGAACACAGGCATGCGTTAACCTGCATTATTCATGGAGGATTCGGCGCCCAGAGTCAATAGCGTTAAACAGGTCGTCCTATCGCCTGAGAAGCGTAGCCCGGATTAACCAGTTATTCACTGCAAACACTATAAACAAAGACATGACGACTAATCTCGCCGGTCGCCTCATGGATAATGCAGGTTAACTTGATCTGATCGCTTCAATCAATACAGGAGAACATGTGAGTCGCTATCGTCCCCCGTCAGGACCATCTACAGCAATTATCACCGAACCCGGTTTTAACACGCTTCAAAGCGAGCAGAAATCTCTGTGGGTAAAGCGTCGAGAGGTAACAGCGGCGTTATCGGCGGCAGCGGCAGAGGGTGATCGCTCAGAAAACGCTGAATATATTTATCGCAAAAAAGAACTGCGCGAGATCGATCGTCGAGTTCGCTACCTGCAAAAGCGATTGTCAGTCTTAAAAGTCGTGCGCGAGTTGCCCTCGGACCAATCGCGAGTGTATTTCGGAGCCTGTGTTGAACTGGCAGATGAGGATGGCGTTATCAGTAAAGTGCGTATTGTCGGACCGGATGAAATTGATCCGTCAAAAAACTGGATAAGCATCGATTCGCTAATGTCAAAAGCGCTTTTAAAGGCAGCTGTCGGAGATGAAATTACCGTCAAGGCGCCCGGAGGTGATTCGGACTACACGGTTGAAAAGGTAGAGTATCTGCAGCAGGAGTAGGCTGGTGTTGATCGCAATGGCACCACTCCAGGATTTAGAATATTTTTAGTTAACCTCAGGTCCGAGGTTTTCGTTTTCTGACATTGGAGCGGTGAGTAATGCTGTTGTTTCATCGCCAAGGTTTTCTGTTACTGGTGTAAATGGCTGGCTGTCTGCCAGTGCAGTAGGTGCTGTTTGTGGCACTTCGGTATTTTGATCTGAGGCAGGCAGGTTAGCGGTGAGCGATTCTATATCGGTGGTTATATATTTGCCGGGATGGGCCGCCAGCAGTAAAAAAGCGGCGAATAACATGAGCAGGAGCTCGCTGGTGCGAATCAAGGCATTGCTGGTGCCGTTGTTCATGGGGTTTGTGCTCATGTTGTTTTCTTTCCCTGGCATTTGTTGTTTTTTTGCCATGTGCTTTGCGATGGGGGCGAGTGTAATACAACAAACAAACAAAAACCGGAACTCGGTACATGTCGTTATGATCTGTAACAAACCGGCGATATTCTGTGACGCTCTCAGCAAAAAAATGGCGTGAATCTGTTGCTCGCGCCGTCGCGTCATGACATAATTAGGGGACTATAAATTCGCAATGACAAGAATGCAACTATGCCGCCAAAGTTAGTTAAGGAAAAGACTCAGAAAATCGAGCTTCGAGTAACTCCGGAAACAAAAATATTGGTGCTGAAAATGGCTCAGGACGACGATATTACTGTGACCAGGTTTCTGGAGGGCTTAATCTCCCGGGAATTCAATCGGCGACAACGAAAAGATTCAACGAAAAAGGTTGGATAGGTAACCGTTAACTTTTCGATACATCTGCGTGTTTCGATGAGCTTGGTTTTTGACAAACCAGCTTGTAGCATCATTTTTCGGCTAACTTCGCTGAAAGGAATGGCACGATGAAGGCGGTTTTTGATCCGGCACACATCAGGCATGACCCGCGGTTTTTTCTGGTGCGGGGACAGCTCCGGGAAAGTACAGAACAGCCGGAGCGAGCTAATCGACTACTCAAAGGCCTAGACCAAGCTGCAATACCAGTAACCCCTCCGCGCGATTTTGGTACCGCACCTATCGAGGCAGTCCACAGTGGGCGCTATCTGGAATTTCTAAAAACAGCACATCAGTTGTGGCAAGAATTGCCTGATCCTTCTGAAGAAGTGATCTCTAATATTCATCCGCTGCAAAATGCAGCGCAATACCCTGAGAGTATTATTGGTCGCGCAGGCTGGCACATGGCTGATACTGCCTGCCCGATCGGCAAACACACCTGGGAAGCAGCTTGTGGATCAGCTAACACCGCGTTAACGGCAACACAGCTGGTGTTGGAAGGGCAGCATATGAGCTACGCGCTGTGCCGGCCTCCCGGGCATCACGCCTATGCCGATATGGCGGGTGGTTTTTGTTTTCTCAATAACGCTGCGATTGCGGCGCAATATGCAAGAGCCACTTATGCAAGAGTGGCGATACTCGATGTCGACGTGCACCACGGTAACGGAACACAAGGCATTTTCTATGAAAGGGATGATGTACTTACCGTCTCTATCCATGCAGATCCACAGAATTTTTATCCCTTTTATTGGGGGCATGCAAATGAAAAAGGTGCAGGCGTGGGAACTGGATTCAATCGTAATATTGCGCTGCCTATGCTGTCGGGGGATGAGGTATTTTTAGAAGCAATAGAAGAAGCTAAACAAACCGTATTGGAGTTTAATCCGGGTATATTGATTATTGCACTTGGGCTTGATGCATCCGAAACCGATCCCTTGCGCGGTTTAAGTGTGACAACTGAAGGGTTTAACAAAATCGGTAAATCCATAGCAGAGTTTGGTCTGCCTACTGTCTTTGTACAGGAAGGTGGTTATCTTTCAGATATTCTATCGGCCAATTTAGCTGCAGTGCTTACTGGTGCGCAGGCAGTGGGTAACTAATGCAAGGCAATCCCTTTGAAAATGGCATAGCAGCATTCGGTGCGGATCTGCGCGCCGGTAGGGTTACTGTCGAACAGGCAGTTGAATTCTATCTAAAGCGGATTGAGCGATACAATCCAAAGCTTCAGGCTTATCAGGTAGTTGATAATGACAGAGCATTGAGTGCGGCAAGATCACTCGATTTGCTGTTGGCCAGTGGCACTGATCTGGGACCGCTGATGGGAGTGCCGGTCGCTGTAAAAGATATCATCACGGTAGACGGACTGCCTGTGACCAATGGTTCGCTCTATCCCTCAGCACATTTTAATGGCAAAGAAGGCGGTGTCGTTAAATCATTAAGGCAACTTGGCTGCGTTATTCTGGGTAAGACAAAAACAGTGGAATTTGCACTGGGTGCAACGGGTGTCAACGAAGCCCGTGGTACACCATGGAATCCCTGGGATCTGCAAGTACACAGACTGCCCGGTGGATCGTCTAGTGGTTCAGCAGTGGCCACAGCTGCACAACTATGTGCCTTTGCGTTGGGGTCAGACACTGGAGGTTCAATACGTATACCCGCCAGTTACACCGGAGTTTTTGGTCATAAAACGTCAATGGGATTATGGCCAACCGACGGCGTCTTCCCGCTGTCGCCCACACTTGATTCAATCGGTCCTCTTTGTCGCAGTGCCGATGATGCTGCATTAATACATGAATCGGTAGCAGCTGAGCCTGTTAAACCGGTATCTCTAAAGGGACTAAAATTCGCCAAACCCTCTCCGGTATTTTTTGAAGCGCTGGATACCGAAGTGCAGCTTTGTTTTGAAGCTACAGTCGATCAGTTGATCGAGCAAGGCGTTGAGGTAGTTGATATTGAAATGCCTGAATCCTTAGAGCGTGATCAGGTCTTTCCAATAATTGTGGGTTCAGAGATTATTTCCACGCTTGGTGCAAATGGTTTTGCCGACGCAGCACCAATGATGGACACAGTCACCAGAACACGTGCCGCGATCGGTCTCGATGTTAAAGCCGAAGAGTATCTGCTTGCCCGCAAACGTCACCGGCAGTTAAAAGAACGTGCTGCGAAAACGTTCGAAGTGTGTGATGCATGGATATCACCCACGGTAGCAATGGTTGCCATGCCAGTTGATGACCTACAACAGGAATCCAGTAAGCAAAGAGCACTTCTCTCGTCACGCAATACCCAGCTTGGCAATTTATATGGTCTGTGTGCGACTTCATTGCCAATCCAGAAATTTGGATCAGGCAAGCTGCCAATCGGTTTCCAGCTAATGATGCAGTCAGGGTCCGACGCCAGGTTGCTGGCGATATCCAAATCCATTGAGAATGTGGTCGGGCGGGGCGCACTGCCCGCTCTTGATGACTGAAATCAAGGTCGATAACAAATCAATACGCGAAAGCGCTTTACGCGAACCAGTTAGTTTCCTACAATCAACGGTCTGGAAGACCCTTGCCGGGGTGGCGGAATTGGTAGACGCAGCGGATTCAAAATCCGCCGGTGAAAGCTGTGAGAGTTCGAGTCTCTCCCTCGGCACCATTTAACTGAAGCGGTCGTAGTTCAAAATTCGATTTGTCGATTACCCAGTCCGGTTTGATACCAGCTCCAGTTTGTAAGAGCATCGTTTTCGGCCAACTCTGCCGTTTTGGCTAAGCTGATCATGGTTTTTGAGCGCCATCCAACATTGAATTCTGCGCTGGGACATCTTGCCAGTATCTGATGCAGGAATTTGATGAATAACCTTTGGCCAAATACTGCATTTATTTTATAAAACATCTCCTTGCCATTTGTTTTTTGATGCTCTGCGTATGTGGAAATGTGACCTGTGGCTCAGGGACTTTACTAAAATCGTGGAAGGTTTGGGGATATCTGAAACAGGTTGGCTTTAAAATACGTCAGTCGATTTTGCGACATTGAAGTAACTTACGGAACAATGGATTATGCGTCTGGTTAAGTTGTATCTTGTTGTCGTTTCTCTGTTTATTACCAAAATTACGAATGCCGAAGAGTACCAGCAGGTGCACGCCTGTGATGAGTACGCGGCGCATCCGAACGACCCCAATCGTTGGGCGGCGGGGATAACAGATGAACAGATTATTCCCGGACCTTCGGTAAAATATTGCCGTGAAGCCGTTGAGGCTCACCCGGATACACCTCGCTTTCAGTTTCAATTGGCTCGAGCACTTTGGGCTGCCTATCAGTTTGAAGAAGGTCTGGATGTATTCTTAAAACTTGAAAATGCAGTGGAATACGGACCTGTATATGCCTATTTAGGTGACGCTTACCTGTATGGCATTGGTGGTCTTGAAGTTGATCAGGAGCTGGCTGTTTCACTGTATGTTATTGCAGACGAATTCGGTTTCCCACCCGCGGGGGAGGTTTTGGCAGCACTGAGTGCTGATCCCTCAATTGAAGCAATCCCTGACGATGTGGATACGGCATCAGTAACACAATCTGAAATTGAAACCACTCTGGCTTCCCGGGCTGACAGCATGAACCGATCTGACTCCGGGCAAGCAACCCGGCTGCAAACGGCAGCTGTCGAATCGCCCTTTTCGCGTTCCGACTATCTGGAGTCGAATGTGATGGAAGGGCTCTATCACGGTAACTTCCAAAAGGTGAGTCTGGGTACGACAAAGTACATTAAGGCTGATACGGCCTTGTTTTATTTACAGGGTTTTCTTGAGCCGTTTTCGCAAAACGTTAACTTTCTGGACGGCACCAATTCATGTATTGATCTCTACCAGCCAGCGCTTGCCAAGCATATTACCTTTAAAGTTGCCCGTGGCGCTCCAGGCTCTGAAGTGTTGTTTGGCGGTGATCTGAACGCTGCATCAAGGCAGGGCTGGCAGATGATGGGGGAAATGTTGGGCGGTCTTGCCAATGGTGGTGGGATGATGAACAACAGCATTACGCAAACAAACATTAATATGGCCTTGCTAAAAACAAATGGTGAAAAGGATGCGGTGCGCCTAATCAAGCGCTATGGCTGCGAGAGTGACACCGTTAAACGTGTTTTCGCTAACGTGACCGCGTTTGCAATGGATCGGGCACCTGTTGTGAGCACACAGGAAAAGGCTCGTTTGAAGGAAGAGCAAGCACTTCGGTTGCGCCAGGCCGAAGCCGATAGACAGCTTGGTCTTCGTACGGCGGCCGCTGAAAGCTGTGTCTCTCAGTTTAAGAAGCAAGGGTTTTGTGATTGTCTGGTTCGCGATCTGGACAAAGCTAAAATCTCTGACGCTGAGTGGGGCGGTCTTGGCAGTAGTTTCAAGCAAATCATTCCACTGGGGCGCAAATATGAAGGATTACGGGATAGTCTTAAAGCTTGCCGTAGCGGTGGTTAGTCAAGTCTTTGTGGCAAGCACGGCTGTAGTGGCGCGAAAAATAAAAGGAATTTGGGTGGAAAAATATAGAATGTTACTGCTTGGGAAAATACTGGTTTCGTTGCTAGGTATTGTGTGGTTAAGCAATGGAATGGCGAATTCTAATTATGAGTCGGGCAGTGCGAGCAGCAATTTTTTCTCTGATGGATTTGTTAGTGAGTCGATTGTGGTGGCGGCAAACAAAAAACCGTCCTGGTACAAACCTAAGCCATCCGGTACTGGATCTGGTGCAAAAAAGACCCCTGTAAAGAAGCCTGGTCAACAGGGCAAGTTGCAACCGCCAAAGAAACAACAAGCCCAACGAAAACAACCACTGAAGCAGCAGCAGCCGCTTACAACTCGTGTCTCTGGTTTGGTAAATCCGGCACCTGCAAGAATTCAGGCAAAACCTATGGTAAGTGCGGTATCAAGGTTGTCCAGATCTACTAACAAGACTGGCAATCTATTAGCCAGGAGGGCGACGCGCCAGTATTTGCTTAAAAATGTGGCTTCGGTAAAAGGTGGCGCTAAGGGTAGTCCCTCGCGTAGTTTGCTCCAGCAGACAAAACGCAG
>CAKZVB010000038.1 GCA_937922015.1 uncultured Granulosicoccaceae bacterium | reverse complement strand
TACGAGGGTGAAGAATCTTCCAAAAACGTTTTCTACACTGGGGCTGCGCCAAATCAGCAAGCCATCCCTGCAGTTGAGTACCTGAAAGATCTGGGTGTCGAGCGCTGGGTTCTTGCAGGGACTGATTATGTCTATCCGCGTACCACAAACAAAATTCTCGAGGCTTATCTGGTAGATAGTGGTGTCGCTGCAGATGACATTATGATCAATTACACACCTTTTGGGCATTCAGACTGGCAGTCTATTGTTTCTGATATCAAAAAGTTTGGTTCAGAAGGTAAGAAAACAGCGGTTGTTTCTACCATCAACGGTGACGCCAACGTTCCATTTTATAAAGAACTCGGTAATCAGGGTCTGGCCTCAGAAGATATTCCGGTAGTGGCATTTTCGGTGGGTGAAGAAGAGCTCTCAGGTATAGACACCGCTCCACTGGTCGGGCACCTGGCAGCATGGAACTACTTCATGAGTGTGGATTCAGCAGAAAATGAAGAATTCATTAACGGTTGGCATAAATTTATCGGTAACGAAGACCGTGTAACGAATGATCCCATGGAAGCGCATTATGTAGGTTTTAACATGTGGGTTAAGGCGGTAGAAAAAGCCGGAACTACAGATGCCAATGCGGTACAAGATGCCATTATCGGTGTGGAGGTTCCAAACCTGACAGGTGGTGTGTCAACCATGCTGCCTAATCACCATATAACCAAGCCCGTACTTATTGGCGAAATTCAGGACGATGGCCAGTTTGATGTTGTTTGGGAAACGGAAGAGCTGGTAGCGGGTGATGCCTGGTCCGATTTTCTGCCTGACTCTAAAGATCTTATCTCTGACTGGACGGCCCCTATCTCATGCGGAAACTACAACACCGTGACCGAGAAATGTGTGGGAGCAGGAATGTAGAAATCATAGAAGTTGTGGTACCTGAGGCGGCATTTATTGCCGCCTTTTTTACATTATGGATAAGACCTGTCGCTTATGAAATATCTTGTATTTTTACTTTCGATGTTCTGTGTTCTACCCGCTAGTGTGCGGGCTGATCAGCTCAGTGACAACAGTTTGATAAACAGCCTTTCTGCTGAGCTTACTGACCGGAAAACCAGTGAGTCAGCAATCGACAAGATCATCGCGTCATCGGACGTTCGCAAGAGAGTCTGGTTAGAGGCATTGCTGGACGGTAAAATGTATCTGCAAAAGTCAGATAAGCTCATGGTGATTGCAAATCGCACCGGCAAACAATATGAAATAAGCGATGCTGAAACGAATGAGTTAATTGGTACTGTAAAAAAGAGAACACTGCGTAAGGTAAGCATTAACAACAATTTGCGAAAAAAGCTGCGTTCCGCTATCGCCGGGCTTGCACTGGAAGACGCAGATCCCCGGGCCCGCCTGGAAGCTGTGCAGCGAATGATGCTAACGCTGGAGCCCGATCAGGTCGCGGCACTTGAAACCCTGCAGACCGTAGAGCAAGACTCATCAGTACAGCAAGCACTTGAACTCGCACTTGCGATACATGATCTGGATAGCACTGACGAAATAAAACAATTGCAGGGTCTGGAAAAGATTGGTGGCAACACCAGTGATACGGCAGTTAATCGTTTACAGTCACTTGCCAGTGGTGATCCGGCCTCAGCGGTCACCGTAGCGGCGGCACAACAACTTGAGAAAACCAGAAAGCGCATTGCCCTGTACGATAAAGCAGAAACGCTGTTTTTTGGTTTGAGTCTTGGATCGGTGCTGGCAATGGCGGCAGTGGGGCTGGCCATTTCCTTTGGAGTCATGGGGGTAATCAATATGGCCCATGGCGAGATGATTATGCTGGGTGCCTACACCACCTGGCTTATTCAAATGATGTGGCCGGCCGCTGTTGAATATTCATTGATCTTTGCGATACCAGCGGCGTTTATGGTGTCGTTTAGTGTAGGTATTGTTATCGAGAGACTGGTCATCAGGCATTTGTATGGTCGACCACTTGAAACTCTGCTGGCAACCTTCGGAATAAGCTTAATTTTGCAGCAGGCGGTTCGTACTTTCATATCACCACAAAATGTTCCTGTTGCAAATCCCTCATGGATGTCAGGCTCGTGGGTGATTGATCCTGCATTTACGTTAGCTTACAACAGACTTTATATATTGTTTTTTTCGATCGCGGTTTTTCTGCTGCTGTTGTGGATTTTAAATCGCACCTTTTTTGGCTTGAAAGTTCGGGCCGTTGCTCAAAACCGGGACATGGCACGGGCGATGGGTGCGGCGTCTACGCGGATCGATATGTACACCTTTGGTTTAGGTGCAGGTATTGCCGGAGTCGCCGGTGTAGCTCTGAGTCAGCTGACTAATGTCGGTCCCAACCTAGGGCAAAGTTATATTATTGATTCATTTATGGTGGTTGTGTTTGGTGGCGTAGGGAATCTATGGGGTACATTGTTCGCAGGGTTATCACTAGGGGTTCTTAACAAGGTTCTGGAGCCCTGGGCGGGCGCGGTGTTAGCCAAAATACTGGTGCTGGTGTTTATTATTCTGTTTATTCAACGTTACCCGCGTGGGCTGTTTCCGCAGCGCGGACGTGCAGCGGCGGACTAGCTGATGAGCCATTCAACGCCTTTATCTGATTCACAATTGTCATCTCGCTGGTTGTTGCACAATGATCGCGGCGGGCAACTTTTGTTGTTAGTTTTGTTGTTGGCGGCAACGGTGCTGCCGTACCTGAACCTGGCATTGCCCGCCGATCATCCGTGGCATTTTTCAACTTACAATTTAAATTTGCTGGGTAAATATTTATGTTATGCCCTGCTGGCCATGTCGGTAGATCTGGTGTGGGGATATATGGGGTTTTTAAGTCTTGGCCACGGTGCTTTTTTTGCATTGGGTGGCTATGTGATGGGCATGTATCTGATGCGTCAGATTGGTGATCGTGGTGTCTACGGTAACCCTGAACTCCCCGACTTTATGGTGTTTTTGAATTGGCAGGAGTTACCCTGGTACTGGCAGGGCTTTGACTTGTTCCCTTTTGTCCTGGTGATGATTGTATTGGTGCCGGGTGTGCTCGCCTTTATCTTTGGTTGGTTTGCGTTTCGCAGTCGCGTGAACGGTGTTTACCTTTCAATTATTTCGCAGGCACTTACTTATGCGCTGATGCTGGCTTTCTTTCGCAATGAAATGGGATTCGGGGGTAACAACGGCCTTACTGATTTTAAGGAGATTCTGGGTTTTAGTATCAATGAACAAAATACCCGGGTGGCGCTGTTTGTAGCGTCCGCGGTTGCTACGGCAGCAGGCTATTTGTGTTGTCGCTACATAGTAAACTCAAGGGCAGGCCGGGTGGTACGGGCCGTGCGCGATGCAGAGAATCGTGCGCGCTTTCTCGGCTATGAGGTTGATAAGTATCAGCTATGGTTATTGGTTTTTTCAGCAATGATGGCGGGTGTTGCGGGAGCATTGTATGTTCCGCAGGTAGGTATCATTAATCCCGGTGAGTTCTCACCACTGAATTCAATTGAAATTGTTATCTGGGTTGCCATTGGTGGGCGGGCGACTTTGTATGGCGCTGTGGTCGGCGCAATCGGTGTCAATTATGCCAAGTCATGGTTTACTGCAGCTATGCCCGAGTTCTGGTTGTTCGGCCTGGGCGCATTGTTTGTTCTGGCGACTTTATGGTTACCGCGGGGAATTACCGGGTTATTGTCTTACCGAGGCAGACGATGAATACCTTTCAAAAAGTGTTTGATGCTGTAGACCAGGTATCACGGAATAAGCGCGCATTGACGCCGTCTTCAAAAACCTACGCCGATACCGTGTTGTATCTTGAAGGAGTGTCGGTCGCTTTTGATGGTTTTAAAGCAATCAACGATCTCAATTTCTATGTCAATGATGGTGAGTTGAGGTGTGTGATCGGGCCAAACGGCGCAGGCAAAACCACTATGATGGATATCATTACCGGTAAAACCCGTCCTGACAAAGGTATTGTGCTTTTTGGTGAGGAAACTAATTTACTAGAATTGTCAGAGCCGGAGATTGCCAACATTGGTATAGGCCGGAAATTTCAAAAACCTACCGTTTTTGAAGCACTAAGTGTATTTGAGAACCTTGAACTCGCCGCCGCCGGCGACAAAAGTGTGATGGCAACACTGCGAAACCCTATGAGTGCTGAGCAACGCGACTCGGTACAGGCAGTGGCAGAAACGGTTGCGCTTGAATCACTGCTGAATAAGGAAGCTCAGGTGTTATCGCATGGACAGAAGCAGTGGCTTGAAATAGGCATGCTGCTGATGCAGCAACCACGACTGTTGCTTGTGGATGAGCCAGTGGCGGGTATGACACACCAGGAGATGGATCGTACCGGAGAGTTACTGACCGGACTGGCCGGACAACATACCGTGGTAGTAGTTGAGCATGACATGGACTTTGTGCGGTCTTTAGATAGCAGGGTGACGGTGTTGCACCAGGGCAGCGTACTGGCAGAGGGCAGTATGGCCAGTGTTCGTGATAACCCCGATGTGATCAAAGTGTATCTGGGGGAATAAACCATGCTAACCGTGTCAGGTGTTAATCACTTCTATGGTCAAAGTCACACGCTTTGGGATGTTTCGTTCGACGTTCCGGATGGTCAGTGCACCTGTATTATGGGGCGTAACGGGGTAGGTAAAACAACGTTGGCCAAGTGCCTGATGGGACTCGAATCAGTCAAATCGGGTGAGATTAATTTTAACGGCGTAGAACTGCATAAGGCAGCAGCCGAAATTCGTGCTCGTATTGGTATTGGTTATGTGCCTCAGGGGCGGCAGATCTTTCCTTTGCTGAGTGTTGAAGAAAATATTCGAACAGGCTTTTTCGGTAAAGCAGGAAAACCAGGAAGTGTCCCTGAATCTGTGTATCAGATGTTCCCGGTATTAAAAGAAATGCGCCGCCGCCGCGGGGGAGATTTATCCGGTGGACAGCAGCAGCAACTTGCTATTGCCCGTGCGCTGGTAATCGAACCGAAGCTTCTTATTCTTGATGAGCCTGCTGAAGGTATCCAGCCGAATGTAGTGCAGGAAATTGCCGATGTGGTTAATCGTTTGAATACAGAACATGGGATAGCAGTTTTACTGGTAGAACAAAAGCTACCTTTTATACGAAAAGTATCGGATAATTTTATTTTGGTTGATCGCGGCAGAGTGGCTGCAAGCGGTCAGTTATCAGAGCTGGATGAAGGCCTGATTGGTGAGTACTTAACCGTTTAATGACTATAAAATTCAGACTCTCAGGAGGGATTGTGAAACACTCTTTATTAATCATCGGATTGTGGCTTTTCTCTATGGCCCAAAACTATGCGCTGGCACATGAAACCACCATGGCAACCACTGCGACTACCCATACAATTGAGCATATTGTTTATTATGGTGGCGCCTGTGTGGCCTTATTTGCCGTGATTGTATTTTTGAAAATAGCCTTATTGCGCAGACGATGGCCTGGTGCAAAATGATAGCCTGGCTGCCTGGCAGATAGCCACGTAATGGGCGCCACACTTTCTGATCGTCAGATTGTTGAACCGGCAATCAGTCAACAGTCATCCGCTGGTTCTGTTACCGGAGTGTCAGCCGGCAGTAGTGAATCTGGCTGGAAAGCCGGACTAACGCTTGACTTCATCAGGTGCGCTGACAGAACCGAGTTGCGTCGCAGTCACGTTGGCCCGCTGGTGGTGCAACGGCCATTGTACCCTGAGGGTGACGTATGCCATGCGTATCTGCTGCATCCGCCCGGTGGTGTGGTAGGTGGTGACGAGCTGCGTCTTGAAGCATCCGTCCTTGAAGGGGCCAGCGGTCTAATTACCACGCCGGGTGCCTGTAAGTTTTACCGCTCCAATGGCATGGCGGGTGTGCAGAGTCAGTTGCTTGTGGTGGCGTCAGCTGCAAGTCTGGAATGGTTCCCACAGGAGAATATCTATTTTGATGGCTGTCAGGCGCGTCAGAGCACCACTGTAAAACTTGACCGGCTCAGTCGTTTTATTGGTTGGGAAATAAATTGCTTCGGTCGATCAACAGCAGACACAGCGTTTCATGGTGGTGATGTTAAAACACATTTGCAGGTTCAGGTAGATAACAAGCCAGCGCTGCAGGAGCTGCTACGTGTCAGAGGCAGTAGTGATATTAATCGAATCAGCGGCCTGCGTGGCTGTTCGGTAAGCGGCACTTTGATTGTTGCCGCAGGTGATTGTTTTGATGCCGGCTGGCAGCAGATGTTGAGAGAAATACTTAAGCAGACTGATGGCTTCGCAGTCACGTGTGTCGATGGCATTTTACTGGTGCGATACCTGGGTGATGACAGCGAACAGGCACGCGACGGATTTATTGCGGCGTGGGAATTACTGCGCCCGGTGGCATTGCAGCGCAGTGCATCTGTGCCACGGATATGGGCCACTTAACGTAGAGAAAAAATTATGGAACTGACCCCTCGAGAGAAAGACAAACTATTGCTGTTTACGGCAGCATTGCTGGCCGAGCGTCGGCTTAACAGGGGGTTACGTCTTAACTACCCTGAGGCAATTGCGTTTATCAGTATGGAGATTATGGAAGGTGCCCGTGACGGTCGTACTGTTGCAGATCTGATGAACCATGGGCGCACGCTGCTTAGTCAGGATCAGGTAATGGATGGGGTGGCAGCACTCATACATGATGTGCAGGTAGAGGCCACTTTCCCCGATGGCACCAAGCTGGTAACGGTGCATGAGCCAATACAACCTGCTGGAGCAAGTACCGGAGCAACAGCTGGATCTGTGGCCGGGGAATATTCATGAGTAGTGGAGTCTTGAAGCCCGGTGCAATCATATGTGCAGAGGGCACTATTGAATTAAACAGCGGTCGGGAAACTCTGATCATTGAGGTAACAAACTCGGGTGACCGGCCGGTCCAGGTGGGGTCGCATTATCATTTTTTTGAAGTCAATGATGCGCTTGATTTTGATCGCAACAACACGCGTGGCTTCAGGCTGAATATTGCCGCCGGTACGGCTGTGCGCTTTGAGCCCGGCCAGAAGCGCACGGTTGAACTTGTCGCCGTAGCCGGCGATCGCAAAATCTATGGTTTTAGTCAAGCCGTGATGGGTCAGCTGTGAAAAAGCCTGGTCGCCAGGCAGATAAACGCAACCCGAGCGGTGTGATAAACAGCACACGTATCAACAGGGGCACTGGAAGCAGGCAATGGTAGAAATTAGTCGGCAGGCATATGCAGAGATGTACGGTCCGACCGTTGGTGATCGGGTTCGTCTTGGTGATACCGCGTTGTGGGTTGAGGTCGAACAGGATCATACAATCTACGGTGAGGAAGTAAAATTCGGCGGTGGTAAGGTCATACGTGATGGCATGGGCCAGAGCCAGCGTGAGTCAGCCGATGTGGTTGATGTGATTATCACCAACGCGTTGATAATAGATCACTGGGGGATTGTAAAAGCCGATGTGGGTATTACTGCCGGTCGTATCAGTGCGATAGGAAAAGCAGGTAACCCCGATATTCAACCGGGTGTAAATATCGCAATTGGTCCGGGCACTGAGGCGATTGCCGGTGAAGGGATGATATTGACTGCCGGTGGTATTGACGCGCACATTCACTTTATATGTCCGCAACAGATTGAAGAGGCGATCTGCTCGGGCATCACCACGATGCTTGGTGGTGGCACCGGGCCCGCTACCGGCACTAATGCCACAACCTGCACCCCGGGGCCATGGAACATTCACCGCATGTTGCAGGCGGCCGATGAATTTCCAATGAATCTGGGTTTTTTAGGCAAAGGTAATGCGAGTCTCCCCGGTGCTCTGCGCGAACAGATAAACGCCGGTGCTATTGGTCTTAAGTTGCATGAAGACTGGGGTACCACACCGGCCGCGATCGATTGTTGTTTAGCAGTGGCTGACGAAATGGACGTGCAGGTGGCGATTCACACAGACACGTTAAACGAGAGTGGTTTTGTTGAGACCACGATAGCCGCTCTCAAGGGACGGACGATTCATACTTATCATACGGAAGGTGCCGGTGGCGGTCATGCGCCGGATATTATCAAGGCCTGTGGATTGGCTAATGTATTGCCTTCCTCGACTAATCCAACTCGCCCCTATACTATTAATACGGTGGACGAACACCTGGATATGCTGATGGTTTGTCATCATCTTGATCCCTCAATTGCAGAGGATGTGGCGTTTGCCGAATCACGTATTCGACGCGAGACGATTGCCGCAGAAGATATCCTTCAGGACCTCGGTGCGTTCTCAATGATTGCCTCTGACTCCCAGGCCATGGGAAGGGTAGGGGAAGTGATTTGTCGAACCTGGCAGACTGCGCATAAGATGCGTGTGCAGCGCGGTGCCCTGCCAGGTGATCCTTCAGACAATGATAACAGCCGTGCCAAAAGGTATATTGCAAAGTACACCATTAACCCTGCACTATCACATGGAATAGCACATGAGGTTGGTAGTGTAGAAGTTGGAAAGCTTGCTGATCTGGTGTTGTGGAAGCCGGGTTTTTTTGGCAGCAAACCAGCGCTGGTCATTAAGGGCGGCATGATTGCCTACGCACCGATGGGTGATCCCAATGCGTCTATCCCGACCCCGCAACCGGTGCATTATCGTCCTATGTTCGGTGCCTTTGGCGGAGCTCGCCACGCCACTTCAATGACATTTTTATCTCAGGCGGGGGTTGAACAGAATATCGCCGCAAGTCTGGGTTTACAAAGCCTGATCGGGCAGGTTGAAGAATGTCGCTCGGTGACCAAGGCGGATATGATCCATAACGACTATCAGCCGGACATCGAAGTCGACCCGCAAACCTATGTGGTGAAAGCTGATGGAGAAGAACTAAGCTGTGAGCCCGCAACAGAGTTGCCGCTGGCACAGTTGTACCAGTTGTTCTAAGTGCCATTTTTCGAGAGATGCTGTGATTAAACTGATTGAGAAAGTGACAACAAACGAAGCCGCCGACGGGGCAGTGGTGTTGTCGATCAGCAGTCGTGAAAAGTCACGGCTTAAAGTAACCCTGGTAGATGGCCGTGACGCGGGAATTTTCCTGGCACGTGGTGATTCACTGCAACATGGTGACAAACTCCGCAGCGAATGCGGTGTGCTTGTCGAAGTACGTGCAGCAAACGAAAGTTTGTCACGTGCAGTATGCGACACTGAAAATTTATTTGCACGCGCGTGTTATCACCTGGGTAACCGGCATGTGCCACTGCAGATTGGTGATCGCGTTGTATATTTTTTACACGATCATGTTCTCGATGACATGCTGCGTGGCTTTGGCATTAAGGTTGATCATATCGATGCACCGTTTAATCCGGAGGCAGGAGCATATGGCGGTCATGGTCATAGTCATTCAGGGCATGACCACAGTCATGCTGACCATACTCACGGCCATTCGCATGACGCCACGAATGAAAGCAAAACAAGTCCTGTTTAATGGATAGTTCAGACTTAAATCCCGGAGGATTGTTAAAGCTGCTACAGCTGATAAGCCCGAGCTTACCGGTCGGGGCGTTCAGCTATTCACAGGGCATTGAATGGACAGTTGAAGCGGGATGGATATCAACGCCTGCGTCACTGCAACAATGGTTGTCAGAACAGCTTTCTGGCACGATGGCTCAGCAGGAGCTGCCGCTGCTACTGCAATTGTATCGGGCCTGTGAGTCCAAAGATCAACAAGCTTGTGAGTACTGGAGTAACCAGGTGCTGGCATTTCGCGAGACTGCCGAGTTGCGAGATGAAGAGCGCAAACGAGGCAGGGCCATGTCAATGGTGCTCGAGGCCGTGGGTGGCGATGGCATTCCGGCCACTTGTCAGAGTGCGGCTTTCGCCAGTTATTGTGTGCAGAAAAATATCGAATGTAAGCTGGCTTTATATGGTTTTGCGTACGCATGGCTCGATAATCAGATTATGGCTGGTATTAAGCTGGTTCCACTTGGGCAAACTGATGGTCAAAGAATCCTTAATGCCTTGCTTGATGAAATTGAACGCAGCGTAAGTCGTGCGCTGTCGATTGAAAAAGACGAGATCGGTTATTCGTCACCTGCGCTGGCGATGGCCAGTAGCTGGCACGAAACCCAGTATTGCAGGCTTTACCGATCGTGATCCGCAGTCCGTACAACACCGTTAAAGGAAACAAAAAAACATGAACCAGTCAGGACCATTGCGTGTAGGTATTGGCGGGCCAGTTGGCTCAGGTAAGACTGCGCTGCTTGATTGCATCTGTAAAGCAATGCGAGATGATTTTGAAATAGCCGTTGTCACTAACGATATATATACGCGTGAAGACGCTGAGTTTTTAACTCGCAGTGAAGCCTTGCAGCCAGAGCGTATCGTTGGGGTTGAGACCGGGGGCTGTCCGCACACGGCGATAAGGGAAGACGCGTCGATGAATCTTGCCGCAGTCGAAGACCTGCATCAATTGTTTCCCGATCTCGATGTGGTGTTTATTGAAAGTGGTGGAGACAATCTCTCAGCGACCTTCAGCCCGGAGCTGGCAGATTTGACCATCTATGTTATCGACGTTGCTGAAGGGGAAAAGATCCCGCGTAAAGGCGGGCCGGGAATTACGCGGTCGGATTTACTGGTGATTAATAAAATTGATCTGGCGCCTTATGTCGGAGCATCGCTTGAAGTCATGGAAAGTGATACCAGGCGTATGCGCAACGAAAAGCCTTTTGTCTTTTCCAACTTAAAAAAAGGCATTGGCGTTGAGGAAATTATTGAGTTTATTTGCACGCGGGGAATGCTGGTTGAGGTCGAGGCGTAGCTGATGTCCAGGGTGCTGGTGAACCATGCGCAAATTGCACCATGCAAAATTATTGATAAACAGTGGGGTCCGAGTCTGCGCGGCAGAACCTCTGCTACTGCGAACGCGCCTAGACGGTGCGCCCAAGGCAGTGGTAATTATCGATCAGTTTCGGGACAACTGAATAACTATGCGC
>CAKZVB010000037.1 GCA_937922015.1 uncultured Granulosicoccaceae bacterium | reverse complement strand
GGCGATAGTAATTATCGATCATTTTCGTTACGTATGAACAACTATGCGCCTCAAATGATCGTACCATCATTTACTAAGACAAGGGCCCTCGCCATGGCACGTTCTCGCTACGCAGACTTCTACCGCGCAGACTCCTAGCCGCGTGCAAACTCAAAGTGTCTGCCGGGTGCAGCGTCAAACAGTGCCCTTGTGTAGGGATGTTGCGGGTTACTGAATAACTCGGCTGCGCGGCCATATTCAACCACCTTACCTTCTGACATTACCGCGACGACATCGCATACCTGTGCGGCGACTCTTAAGTCATGGGTAATAAATAACATCGCCAGTTGCATTTGATCGCGAATTTGTTCCAGCAGCGTCAATACCTGTGCCTGGACGGATACATCCAGTGCAGATACTGCTTCATCAGCCACCAATAATTCCGGTCGCATTGCCAAAGCGCGGGCGATGCAGACTCTCTGGCGTTGTCCGCCTGAAAACTGGTGCGGATAGCGTTCGAGGCCGTCGGGATCGAGTTGTACCAGTTCCATTAGTTCGCGTGCGTGCTGCATAGCGTCTTTGCGACTTTCACCGTAATTCATCGGGCCCTCGACTATTGATTGGCCAACGGTGCGGCGGGGGTTTAATGATCGGTAAGGGTCCTGAAATATAATTTGTACTTTTCGTCGCAGGTTTCGAAGGTCGCGCCGCGGCAGTTTTGCGATATCGTCTCCAGCCAGCCATATGCGCCCGTCGGTCGACTCAATAAGCCATGTGATACATCGCGCCACTGTTGATTTGCCAGAGCCTGATTCACCGACTATTCCCAGCGTCTCCCCTCTGCGGATTTCTATGGATACATCCTGTGCGGCTTTTACGATATTGCGGCCTTTGCCAAATACAAATTGTTTGTAGTGCTTATCAAGGTTTTCAGTTTTTAAAACCACTGGCGCGTCTTTCGGTATCGGGTTGCGTTGAGGGGGTTCGTGTTTCGGTACCGAGGCGATAAGCATTTTTGTATAAGGGTGCGAGGGGGCTGACAGTACTTGCTTTGTTGTGCCTATTTCGACCACTTCTCCCTGCTTTAAAACCGCCACCCGATCCCCCAGTTCTGCCACCACACCAAAATCATGAGTGATAAAAAGTACTCCGGTCTCGCGTTCGCTTTGCAATTCCCGTATGAGGTGTAATATCTGTGCTTGCGTGGTGACGTCCAGAGCGGTTGTCGGTTCATCGGCGATGAGTAACACCGGTTCCAGTATCAGTGCCATTGCAATCATGATGCGTTGTCGCTGACCACCGGACAGTTGGTGCGGGTAGGATGAATACATGCGTTCGGGGTCAGGCAGATGCACCTGGGAAATCATCTCGATTACTTTTTTTCGGCGTTCGCTTTGCGATAGGCCGGTATGCTCTAACAGCACTTCGTCAATTTGATCACCACAACACATGACCGGGTTTAACGCTGTCATTGGTTCCTGAAATATCATGCCCATATGGGTGCAACGCAATTCACGCAGTCTTTCAGCGGTGGTGTGGGCCAGATCTTCACCCTGAAGTTTTATTGCGCCGTTTGAAAGGGTAAGTGCTTTTGCCAGCAGGCCCATAATGGAAAAGGCGATAACTGATTTACCTGAACCGGATTCACCGACCAGGCATAACACTTCTCCCGGGGCTACCTCGAAGGAGACGTTTTTAACCGCAAAATCTCTGTCCGCATTTTTTGGCAGATCGATTGTTAGATTTTCAACGCTTAGCACTTGCTGATCTGACATGCTCATCTATATCTCTTTAGACATGCGTGGATCTATGGTATCGCGCAGACCATCGCCAAGCATATTGATGGCAAGCACAGTGAGTGTTAAAAATATACCGGGGTAAAATATATTATGCGGATAGAGCTGAAACAGATCCCGTCCCTGCGCCATGATATTTCCCCAGGTCGGAATGTCCGGTGGTACACCAACACCCAGAAAACTCAGTATGGCTTCGAGTAGTATTGCTGAACCGCAAATAAAAGTACCTTGTACAATTAGAGGCGCAATTGTGTTTGGCAGCACGTGGCGGGTAAGAATTTTTGCCGTGGGTGTGCCTACTGATATTGCCGCCTCTACGTAGGGTTCTTCACGGATGGACAAGACTATTGATCTCACCAGTCGTACCACCCGGGGGATTTCTGGTATCACTATCGCAAGTATAACGGTAAATAATGATGCGCCTGACAGTGATACCAGCGCAATGGCGAGCAATATCGAGGGTATAGCCATCAACCCATCCATTATACGCATTACTATTGCATCTACTATACGAAAGTAACCCGCCAGCATACCTATGAACAGACCAATGAGAACGGATATGGCTGCGACAGACAGGCCTACGATCAATGAGACACGAGCACCGTAGATCACTCTGGTATAGACGTCGCGACCGAGCTTGTCTGTGCCCATAATTGCCTTAACTTCGTATTTATTGCCTTCATCATCTTTTAGCACGGACATAGCGCCGGGTGTTTTGTTACGGTTACGCGGACTGATATCTGTCGGGTCCATTGATGTGAGCAGTGGTGCGGCAGGTACCATTGCCAGTATAAGGGCGATAATAATTCCGCCTATTATCACGCTTGGGTGTTTGAGCAGTCGCGACCATATCGATGGCTGTACTGCGGTTTCAATGGACTCTGATGATTCTGCAGAGATCAGTGTTGACATTGCGAACCTTTAAAAATCACCATGTGAGAGAAAAGGGTCTTTGATTTGCTGTGGGCCGGTGTGGCTGAAAATTGCATGCGATCACTAGTACCGAATTCGAGGATCAAGCAGGGTGTAGATGATATCAATTGCCAGATTAATTAATACGTACACCACTGAAAAGAGAATAATTAACGCTTGTACTGTGGGGTAGTCCCGACCCTGAATTGCATCCAGTGTCAGTAGTCCGAGCCCCGGTATGACAAACACACTTTCCGTCACCACAACACCGCTGATCAGAATCCCTATTGCGATACCGATAATAGTCACTATCGGTACTGCCGCATTGCGCAAGGCGTGTTTGAGCAGCACCTTCATTTCCGGCAACCCTTTGGCCCGTGCAGTGCGTATGTAATCTTCGTTTAAGACTTCAAGTACGCTGGTGCGAGTCATGCGAGCGATAAGGGCAATGAAAATTACTGATAGTGCTGCGGCTGGCAGTATCAAACGGTAGGCCCAGCCTGCAATGCCATCCTCAATGTGCTGGTAACCCTGTACCGGAAACCATTCCAGTTTCACCGATAAGAAATAGATCAACAGGTAGCCGATGACAAACACGGGTACAGAGAATCCGACAACCGAAAAACCCATGACCAGTCGATCGATCCACGAGCCATGCTTATAGGCGGCAAGCGTGCCCAGAGGTACGGCGACCAGGCAGGCCAGCGTGATTGTAAACAGTGCCAGTGACAGGGTAGGTTGGATACTGTCAGCGATCATGTTTATCACAGGGCGCTTGTAGTAGAACGATTCGCCAAAATCACCGCGGAGAAGGTTGCTGATGTAAATGCCGAACTGAACCGGCAATGGCCTTTCAAGACCCAGTTCTATGCGAAGTTTGGCAATGTCTTCGGTGGTGGCCGCATCGCCGGCAATATTGGCAGCCGGATCTCCGGGCGTGAGTCGAAGCATTAGAAATACGATAACAATAACCACCAGCAGTACCGGGATTACAGCGAGTATTCGTTTAAGCAGGAATGACCACATAAGGCTTATAAACCATATTCAGTGTGCCGGATAAAGAGCCGGCACACTGTTTATGACGTTTTCTATTCGTCCTTCTTGTACCCCCAGAATGCTACAACAGGTGAAACAGGGGCGCCGGATATGTTCTGCCCCATGGCATGTGGCTGATACCACTGACCCAGGTGAACATGTGTGGGTGCCTCAGAGACCCGGGTTTGGAGTTTCTCGGCGATTTCCAGCTGTTTCGCAGCATCGGGCTCGCGGGAGAAGTCGTCCCTTAGTGCCTGAATGGTATCATCGCATGGCCAGCCGAATAGTGCCTGTTCACAAGCCGCGTTGAGAAAAGGAGTAGTCAGCGGGCTGGCGTTGTCGACAGAGTTCCACGAGGTGATAAACGCATTCCAGCCACCGTCTGCAGGTGCATCTTTTTTATTGCGACGGCCGACCAGCGTCTGCCAGTCCATTGCCTGCATGTCAACGTTGAGACCGATTTTCTCCATGATGTCTTTGGCAACAGGAGGTAATGGTTCAAGCACGGCAAGGTCGGTGGGGTACATTAGAATAAGTGGCTTGCCGTCATAGCTGGACGCTGCAATGAGTTCTTTAGCTTTCGCCATATTGCCTTGCAATTTGTCTTCGAAGCCTTTTTCTGTGGCCAGTGGCGTGCCGCAAATAAACATCGCCTTACAAAGTTTGTAGTATTTTTCGTCACCGATCGCTGCAAGCAGAAATTCTTCCTGATCGAAAGCATATAACAGCGCCTGGCGTACTTTCGGGTCATCAAACGGAGGGTGTAGCTGATTAAACCGGAATGTGTATTGATTTCCAAACGGGTTTAGATCGACAAGCTTGATGTTATTGTCTTTTTCCATCAGGGGCAGTAAGTCGTGTGATGGTGATTCTATGACGTCGATTTCGCCTTTGGACAGGGCATTCATTTTAGTTTGCTGATCGCGAATTACTTTCCAGACAACTCTGTCTACGTGCACGTTTTTACCGCCGGCCAGTCCGTCACCCGGTTCAGAGCGCGGTACATAGCCTTCAAATTTTGCGAATTCAGCTTTGTCTCCGGGTTTCCATTCATCTGTCAGGAAAACAAACGGGCCGCTGCCGACGTATTCGGTGATTTGTTCACCCGGTGGGGTGGCAGCAATGCGTGCGGGCATGATAAACGGCACGTTCGAAGATGGCTTGCCAAGTGCCTGTATGATTAAGCCCGTCGCTTCGTTTAGCTTGAATTGAAAAGTACTGGTGCCTGTCTCTGTAATGTCGCTGACAAAGCTCATCATTTTCTGGCCCATTGCATCTTTAGCGCCCCAGCGTTTGATGGAGGCGATAGCGTCAGCGCTGGTGACCGGTTGGTCATCGTGGAATTTCAAACCTTCGCGGAGCGTGAAGTCGTAGGTGAGACCGTCGTCAGAGACGGTATAGGTGTCAACCATTTGTGGCTGAACAACACCTTTGGTGTCCATCGCAAACAGCGTGTCATAAACCATGTAGCCGTAGTTGCGCGACATATACGCTGTGGTCCAGATCGGGTCAACGATTTTAAGGTCGGAGTGCATGTTAACCCGCAGCACTTTTTCAGCGTGGGCAATATTGGTCCCTGCCAGTCCGCCAAAAACACCACTTGCGAATACGCCAAGCAGGGCAACGGTTTTAAAAGACCGCCTAATTGAGAGTATCAGTTTCACGATATATATTCCTCGTCGAATTTTTCGTTAATTACTGTGTTCTGCCAGAGCACTGCTTGCAGTAGAAAAGTGGGTGAATTCCCCTTCGATTCTTTAGTGTGATTAACTATTTCCCCTCTGCTACTGATTATGTAAAGGGCCGGGTACTTGGCAGATATACCTGAATGACGCCCCTGCTAAAGGACTATACATCACATCAGGCAGGAATTTACAGGAAAGTAATGCCGTGTGCCGTATTCCGCCCGATGCAGCGGGATAAAACTGGTTCGTTAGCTACAGCCTAAATGGTTTTGATATAGATTGACTACATCTGCTGTGTGCATAAGTTCTCACCGTGGGCGAAAAATCGAATCGCTTCCAGCGAGCTAATGCAGGATCAGGTTTTCATGAAGTGCTGTCTGTCTGCGGACTGGGAGAGGAGGCGGCGATACCCTCAGATCTGGATTAAATTCTGTGTGATGCACACCGAGATGTTTGAGGCTGTCGGCTTTGACTTTTTGCTCTCGATATTAAAATCAGGACATCGATTGTTGTCAGTGGTTTTATTCTACTCATTAGTTTCGATGCGACAACAGCGTTAGGTTTTTTGATAGAACATGTTCTCTGTTCTGACAACATGGTGCATTCATGCAAATTTGATTTAAATATATTGTCACCTATTTAATTTGATACTT
>CAKZVB010000036.1 GCA_937922015.1 uncultured Granulosicoccaceae bacterium | reverse complement strand
CAGTGAAGAGAATGGTTGTTTTGAAATCGCTGGTGCTAATCGGGATGATCGGGTGGATGAGTCAGAGTATCGCGCAGGATAGTGGTGGCTTAGCCCTGACGATAAGAATCTCACAGCCCGGTGTGGAGGTGGTTAGCAGTGCGGCTTACGGTCAAATGACTATACAGAACGCGCTATCTCAGGGAGTTATTTTCAATGCCGCACCTGAAAGCTCCGATGTTACTGTTGTCAGCAGTACCAGGACTCGGGCGGCTGCCACTCCACCGCGCCATATACAATTATCAGCTGACCAGATCATAATTCGAATGCAAGATGAGACTGGTAAGGAAATCTATCGGTCCGCGAAAACCGATCCGCGCCTGCTGAGGGCGGAAGTGACGGACAATGTCGGTGAATTGCAGATGAGGCGATTTTATCTGGCTGATGCAACTTTGAATATAGTTGTACCCCGAATTACCGGGGCTGACTCCCTGGATATTTTGAAGCCGATCTGGGATGGTCAGGAGTTTCAGCTGCGGCGTCTGTCCCGTCTTGATATTGGAAATTTGTAGTATCTGCTTTGACGGTTGTTTTACTTGTTGCAACGCTCCAAATGAATGGTGATACATGAATTCCAGATTCAATTATATTTTGTGTCCCGGTTTGTTCTTTGTTCTGTTCAGTGGTGCCGGAATTGCGGAACCGGTGTTCGATGTGTCAGTTAACGGGCCCAGCGCAAACAGGGTGGACATTCTCTATCTGGGGGACGGTTACACTGCCTCTGAAATGACGAAGTATGAGGCTGATGTTCAGGCAGCTGCAGCGCACTATACGGGGATTCAACCCTACACAGACTATACAAACTATTTTAATGTGCGTCGGGTAAATGTTGTTAGTAATGAGTCCGGGGCTGATCACCCGGAAAATAATCAATATAAAGATACCGCTCTTGATGCAACGTATAACTGTTTTTCTATTCAGCGTCTGATTTGCGTGAACACGACTAAAGTGTATCAAATTGTTAATAACAGTGTTTTAGCGGACGAGGCGGATATCATTATTGTGATGGTTAATGATGCCGAGTACGGCGGTAGCGGTGGCGCTGTCGCAGTGGCATCTACTCATCAGTCTGCAGGAGATCTGGTGATTCATGAGGTAGGGCATAGTTTCGGTTTGCTTGCCGATGAATATGACTACGGTACGTGCAATACAACGGTTGAGCCTGGTGCATTGAACGTAACGATGGAAACAAATCGGAATTCCATAAAATGGAATCAAAGTGGTGGACCGCCGGATGGCTGGATTGAACCATCCACAGCTTTGCCAACCAATGATACTGTGAATGCTCAGCCGGGTTTGTATGTCGGAGCGAATTACTGTACACAGAACGTGTACCGTCCAACATACAATTCTATGATGCGTCAGCTGGGGCGCGAGTTCGAACAAATAAACGAGGAATTGCTGGTTCGAAGAATTTATGCTTTTGTGAGCCCGCTTGAATCGTATATGCCTGTAAACAGCAATGTGTCACTGAGTGGTAATTCACAACAGGCGTTTAACGTAAGTACCCTGAATACTGTCTCTGGCACAGTATCCACTGAGTGGTTTCTTGACAGCGTTAGTGTCGGAACAGGGACTGAGTATATGCTGGATGCGTCGACTGTCGGTGGCGGTGTACATAATCTTAGAGCGGTTGTTACAGACACAACTGCCAAAGTCCGGTTCGATCCGAACCAATTGTTAAAAGCCAGCCATGAATGGACCGTAGATATTGTTGCTACACCGGGACCGGCGACGCTTGTTTCACCTCAGGGACAAACTGCCGCTGCCACACCGATGTATGTTTGGGATGCTGTAAGTAATTCGACTTGGTATCAGCTAAAGGTTGATGACGATACCGGAAATCCTGTGCTCAAGTGGTATACCGCCGCTCAGGCTAATTGTAGTTCAGGACAAGGCTCGTGCAGTGTGCAGCCAGGTGCAGCAATTAGCGGCAACGCTACATGGTCAATTAGAACGTATAATTCGTTTGGCAATGGCCCCTGGAGTGCCGGCCTGAGCTTTTCAGTAGAGGCTGGGGTGCCTGCGGCAGCAACTCTTGTGTCGCCGTCGGGTTCGGCAACCGGAAATCCTTCGTATACGTGGAATCCGGTGACAGGCGCTACCTGGTATTACTTATGGGTAAACGACAGTACAGGAACAAATATTCGCAAGTGGTATACAGCTGCCGCAGCTGGTTGTGGGGCGGCGGAGGTAAGCTGTAGTGTTACCGGACCAGGTGCAGTCAATGGTAATGTGACATGGTGGATTCAGACGTGGAACAGTAGCGGCACAGGCCCGTGGAGCAGTAGTTTAACCTTTACAGTTTCAGGTGGCGTGCCCGGGCAGCCTGCGCTCATAGGCCCGGCAGGGGCGGGTAGCGGGAGCACCCCGACCTATAGCTGGAGTGAAGTGACTGGAGCGACCTGGTATCAATTGTGGGTAAATGACGCGACTGGCACGCCTGTACAACAATGGTATCAGGTGGGCAGTGCGAGTATAAGTTGTAATTCAGGAACCTGTTCTGTTGCACCCGATACGGGAGTTGTGGGCAATGCCACATGGTGGGTGAGGGGCTGGAACAGTTTTGGAAACGGCGCCTGGAGTGTCAGTATGAGTTTTAGTCCCTAGCTTGCTAGGAACCTGCGCGGCAGAACCTCTGCTAGCTACTGCGAACGCGCCCTGACGGTGCGCCCAGGGCTATGGTGTTAGCTGCAACAAGTAACCGTTGTGAAAAAATCTCGAAGCCAAAAAATAGTAGTGTGTGTTGTCGTGTTGGAGTCTGCCTGTGGGTTTTAAAACCAAATGGATTATTTTTTCTCGAGATCTGCAATAATTACCGCTGCCTGTGCGTCTGAAATTTTCTGGAAAGTTTTTATGCCGCCAATCACCAGTATTTTTTTCTCATCATCATACCTGGCCGTGATATTCCCATGCTGGTTGCTAATCACCAGAACACCGCCTTCGTAAGTTGCCGGGTACCCGACCTTTTCGAATTCGAATTTTACATTTTCCCGAATAAACTCGGCATTTAACGAATCACCGTCTTTTGTGATTTTTAGCACCTCGGTGGCGCTTGATGCCCATGGACCAAGAAATTCGTCGGCACCGTTGGCTGTGCCTGCGCTTAATACGGTCGCTGTGAACAGTGCGAAAACGGTTTTCATTGATCGAGGCTCCGAATGAGTTCTGATTGATAATTAAATGGCCAGCACGAATTTAAAAGCAAAATGATTGCAAAGTAAATCAATAGCTGTTGAAAACTCAGGTTTTAGTAACTTACGCGTGTTTTTCTAACAGTCGTCCTGTGAAGAATGCGGGCCAGGGCGCTCAGTAAGCACAGATCGGGCGGAATCGAGCGGCAGACCAATCCCCATGTTGTTGGTGTAGTGGTAGCGGTGTTCGGCCGATTTGATCAGATAAAGCATTGTTGCGGTTTTTCGAAAAAGCAATGCTGCGCTACACAGACAAAATGTAGAATGAGTTGAACTAGAAATCAATGTGAAGACCGATTCCGGCTGCCAATTATCCGTTTCTGTCCAGCCGAAGAGCGTTACATCACAGGTATGCAGGTTCTTCACCCTGTACATAGGGACCTTGTCAAAAAAATGCAGCGTTTTGAAAAAATTTCGTCCCTGATTTTTATGTTGAGTCTCGGCTGTTTCCTGATATTTACCACGGCCGTATTTGCCCAGGATACAAGCTCGTCTGCGGCGAACGGTGCAGAATCTGACAGCGCCGATATTGTCTCGGGTCTGATTACCGCGGCAGAAAAAAGCGGCATGCGGATTATCGTAATCGAAGGTACGCCGCAACAAGGCAGATTGGATGCGCCGGAAGATCAGGGGGCTGTGACACCTCAGGATTACGACAACTTGTCGATGACTATGTCACCGACAAGTACTTCGACAATCATGAAGATTCAGTCTGAACTGCTCGGTTTTCGAGATATTTTGAAAGCCAAAATTGCCGTACTGCCC
>CAKZVB010000035.1 GCA_937922015.1 uncultured Granulosicoccaceae bacterium | reverse complement strand
TCATCATCATCATCGTCGTCGTCATCATCGAAGTCGTATTCAAGTTCTTTTTCGAGCTTGACCATGACCTGTCCGTTGTCGGTTCGCACTTCATACATAAGCAACGGTTTCTCTGCCGGTCCGGGCTCGGCTACTCCCGTTATCATGTCCCACTGCCACAGGTGCTTTGTGCAGGTAAGTTTCCCCTTGCCACATATTCCTGACTCTTCGAGGGGTTCTTCCATATGCGGACAAACCGGTGGATAGGCGGCATATTGGTCGCCGACTCTTGCAATCAGAATAGAGATTCCATCAACATCAAACAGCTTTATCGCGTTATTTTCAACGTCTTCGCTAGCGCACGCTACTTTCCACGTCATAAAATCAGATTTCCTGCGGCTGCTTGCTACAGCCTGTTTTAATTTGAGATTTAACAGAGCAAACTATTGTTATTAACGGCTCGTCTAAATCGGGTAGTGAGATCCCTTGTCCAGCTTACGGGTATCCAGTTTAACTTCACGTTCAATGAACTTCGCGACACCATCAGTGACACGAAATTTGTCAAAATAGCGCCCGACAAGAAACACTTTCGATTCACCGGCATCAACGTGACTATTTATACCGTCCAGTTGCGTCTGATAAACCACGATTGAAGACACGGCCGTAGCTGTTGATCCATCAGCTTCAAATTCAACAACATAGACGGAACAGTGTCTCTTTAGCGGTGAGTGATCCGTGTTGTGCTTTGGCAGCATCTTCATCATGCCAAGCATTTCCTCACGATTGCCACTTAAATAGATCATGTCATTTCGGATTTCGGGACTGTATGCGGTGATCGAATACTGAAAATCTTCATCACATAAATCCAGCCATTTCTCCCACTTCATTTCATCCTTGTACATACAGGATCGATAAATGCTGTCCCGGACAGCGTCTGCGCTAGACATCTAGATTCTCCAATATTTGCATTCAATGAAGTGTGGTGCTGCAGTGCACCACACTTCATCTACAGGCTTGTAAAGCGATTTTGTGTAGCTTAGTTAGCCGGCGGCAGCAGAGGACGCGGCTGCGGGTTCGACAAAAGGTTTGTCCGGATTACTTGGCAGTCGATCCATCCAGCGCCCCCATTCTTCATAAAAGTGCCGCATACCGTTTTCGTCATGGATGGTTTCGTTTTCGTGGCGACCATGCAGAATCTGGCGTCTCTCAGCGTGTGCATTCATTGCCGACCCCTGGCCCGTCACTGCCAGCAGATCTTCGTGAAGGTTGCGACCAAAAGGCCCCCAGATGGAGTTGTGGTGATCGACACGGGATCTTCGTGTAACTGCGTCATCGCTCTTGAGTCCCAGACCACGGAATTCAATCATCACTTCATTGGGGCCAATCGGGGTCATGATATCGCAACGCAGTGAAGAGCCCCGAAGGTTGAAGTTTACACCCGGGAACATATCGATCATGTACCAGTGATTTGGCGGCAGGTGCGGAAATGATATTTCCTCCCGAGAATGGGAGCCTTCATAGTTATCGTATTGAACTTCGAAGCTGCCGACATTGATATGCCCGTTGTCAAAACCGGTGTTCTTACGTGCAAAATAAGCATCGTTGAATCCGGTGATGCGATTGTGATAATGCAGGAAGTCGTGATAAAACTCGCAATTGGTGTCGTGCCATAACTTATAATTGCAGGGGATTATCGCTTTGTGATAATGAAACACTTCAAGTGGCTCTTCATCCAGAGAAGGTTTCAGCACCTCAAGTGAACCGGCAGACCATTCTTCAACCGTCATATCAATCTGGTCATTCAGCGTCACCCAGACAAAACCGCCGAAATACACTTCGCACTTAAGTTCGCGCAGACCCATCTGTTGCTTTTTAAGCCTGTCCTGATAGCCCTCTTCCTGTCGTGAGATATAGACACAGCGTCCCTTCATGTCGAACTGCCAGGCGTGAAACATACAGGTGATATGTCTTGGGTTGCCCGACGGCGAGCCATCCAGAAAACTACCCGACGGTGCACGTTCCAGCATATTGCCCCGATGAGGACACACATTCAGAAAGGCGCGAACCTTGCCGTCTTTAGCGCGAGTAAGAATAACCGGCTCTTTTGCAATAGTGGTGGTGCGAAAGTCATACGGTTCAGGCAACTCGGATTCATGGCATACCGGAATCCATGCTTTCTTGAATATCTTTTCTTGTTCTTCCTCGAATATCTCCTGGTCTGAATAGATACGACTGTCGACGTATTCGTCCTGTGGAAACGGCGGAGGACTGGTCCACTGTTCATGATTTCTACTTTTTGCCATCGTTCTTGTCTCCTGTGATTAGGTCAAACGTGATTCCCAATTCATCATTTCGGCGAACTTTTTGAGCTCGTCCTCGGGCATATAAACGGTGTGTTCGGGGCCCGGGTAAGTTTGCGCTCTTACATCCGCCATATAGCGGTTGTACACATCTTCTATGATCGGGATAAGGTCCGTATAACATTTCGAGTGTCGTGGAAAGAACTCTTCATACAGGTTAAACAAATCCGACCCGATGATATGAACGCCGTGAGCCTTGTTACCCGCCCCCAGACTAATGACCGGAACCGGCAGTGTTTCTGTCAGGTATTGACAGACCTCTTCGCTGGTAACTTCGCACATGATAGAGAAGCAACCTGCATCGACCATTGCATGTGCATCATCAATAAGCTCTTTGGCGCGATCAGCATCTTTTCCCTGAGCAAAGAACCCGCCCAGTTGCGGCATGCGCATAGGAGTAATGCCAATGTGTCCCTGGACTGGAATACCCGCTTTAACAATTGCTTCAATGTTGCGAGCATGATGCTGGTTGCCTTCACACTTCATCACCTCGGCATTGGCGCGAGCGACAAACGCACCGGCATTCTCTACTGCCTGCTCTGGCGATACGTGAAAACTCCAGTAAGGCATGTCGACCATGCGCAATCCGTACTGGCTGCCCCGGTCAATCGCGGCCGCCATCATCATGACTTCCTCGAAGGTTACTGAGACTGTGCTTTTATGACCGAACAGCACCATTCCACCGGTATCGGAAACACATAGAATATCGACCCCGAGGCGATCTGCGATCACCGCGTTTCTGTAGTCATACACCGCCAATTGCACGATCTGTTCTTTCTCACGCATCTTTCGCTGTAGTTCGCGAATGGTGATTTTTTTTTGTTTTTTGGGTGTTTCCGCCACTTGAAAATCCTCCTGTGCCCTGCCAACGTTGATAGACCTTCAACCAATACCAGACTCGGCTGCTGTCATGTCGCATAATTAGTTAAATCTACGGTTGCACTTGTATTCGGTCAAAACGATTGTGATGATCGGAAAATAGACGAAATCTATTACACAGCGAATTTGATAGTTACATTCAATAATTTAGTGTACGCTGAAAGCCTGCAGGAGGAAGTCAGGACGACAATGATGTAGTCTTATCTTGTGTTGTGCCTTGTTTAGCAGTGTGTGCTACCAGAATCGTAGTCATGGCTCTGCAGAGCTACCGGAGGAGGCAGTCAGACATGTTTTTGCGCCAGTTTCACTATGTGGTCGCGCTTGAGTACGAATGCCATTTCGGCCGTGCAGCCAAGCGCTGCAATGTGTCTCAGCCAACGTTATCAAGTGGTATCAAGCAGCTTGAAGAAGAGCTTGGCATTCCAATTATTCTCCGGGACCAGAAATTTCAAGGCTTTACTGCCGAAGGCAAACGTGTAGTTGAATGGTCAAAAAGACTTCTGGCAGATCGCGCGGCGATGGTGGAAGAACTCGCCATCATGCGCGACACCATGCACGGTCGCTTGCGCATAGGTGCCATGCCAATGAGTTCGCCGTTGTTACCTGTGCTTAGTCGTCTGTTTAACGCTCGCCATCCAATGGTGCAGCTTGATGTACAGTTTCTGGGCTTTGATCAAATGTTGCTCGGGTTAAAAAACTTCGAACTCGATGTAGGTATAACCTACCTGGATCAGCACCAACCGCTGGACGTCTATGAAACGATGCCACTCTATGAAAAGAGTTTAAGCCTGCTATTACCCAATAACGACTGGCTGGTCGGTCAAACCACAGCAACGTGGAAGGAAGCAGCAGAATTACCCTTATGTTTACTGTCGCCAACAATGCACGAAAGGCAGATCATGGACGAGGCGTTTTCAGACGCCGGGAGCAAACCACGCCCGCAGCTCGAATCCAATTCAATTCTGCAGCTGGCGTTTCATGTCATGAGCGGTGAGATTGCCACCGTGGTACCACAACACTTCAGTCGAACCAACAATATATTTAACGGCGCACGCGAGATTTTGCTGGAAGACCCTGTCGTCAACCAGCAGATCGGATTGGTATGGGCAAAGGGTACGCCGATTCAACCGATGGCAAAAGCCACAGTAGAGTTGATGAAAGAAGCAATTGAGTCGGGTCAACTCAAAGAAAACTTTGGTCAAGCGATCAATTGAACCTTGCTGAGTAGCGAATTTTTATAAGTTCATGCTTCCTGAATAACCAGTCAGTGCTGAGCACCTGCGGTGGTGCGTTCAATTTTCAAATCAACACTGACTGGCCGGCGAATATCATCAAGCACAGGACAGTGCCTGTTCACGGCCTGTCGCAATCGCTCGATGTCCTTATCAGATGCATCACTCTCGATAAAAATGGTGCCATAGATTTCAGAAAAACCGGCTGGTGTTTCTTCGTCGAGTGAAAAGAACCCCTTTGCATCGGACACACCAGTGACACTGACCGCTACACTATCAAGCGGTATGTCCATCGCGTCTGCGTAAAGCCGATAGGTTACCTCATGGCAGGCAGCCAGCGCACCCAATACATACTCACTGGGACGGGGGCCCTGATCAGTACTTTCCATATTGGCCGGCTGATCAACAATCATTTCAAAATCACGTACTTTTACATGGCTTCGAAATGCTTCTACCAACTGGCTGTTGGCTGTCACTTCGACGCGTGACTTTTCAGGTCGGTTTCGCAGGAGATCCTGTTTTTGCTGGAACAACTTTTTGAATTTTGTCATATCGTTCTCTTGCTAATATCAGTAACCATGCAGCTACTCGCTCAAGTCGCCTTGCCCGGAAACCGATGGGTCGATAACAACATCAGGTGTAATACCTGCAATGACAACCCTGAATAACGATTATTGTGCCTGACCACCGAGCCCGAACAAGCCTGCACCGATGAACAAAATCATACTTACCGCCATACACACATAGGCTGCCCGGTTCAGCATTTTATACTGTTGCGGGTTTGCCCAGCCCTGTGCACTGGCCAACGATGCCAGAATTGAGAATACTCCCCCTGCAATTGCAAGCGCAATAACAGTGCTGCGATCAAATAACCAGTCGGGCATAGCGATAGCTGTTAGAAAAAGGTTTTACGGGCAACGTCTAATCCACTCGCTTTGAATAAGCATCCAGGAAATCCGCAGCCGCTTTACTGCCACCGGAAAAAGATTTCATCGCTTCTTCGTGCAGCAGAGTCATCACTTCCTTCTTGATTTCATTGGCACGACTACTGTCAGCAACAGCTTCAATTGTGCGCGGACGGGGGATATCAATCTCAATAACTGCACGTGTACTGGTAGGCAGGTTGGTCATGATTAACAATCGGTCTGCCAGAAATATAGCTTCATCGATATCGGTAGTGACGAAAAAATTAGTATTGCGGTCTTCTTCATAGAGTTTTGCGTAGTATTCCCACATTAACTCTTTGGACATATGATCAAGACCGCGGAACGGTTCATCCAGAATCATCACTTCAGGTTTGTTGATCATGGCTCGAGCCAATTCAGCCCTTCGTTGCATACCTCCTGACAACTGCGTGGGGTATTTGTCCCGGAACGCTTCGAGCCCGACCTTTGTCAGTAGAAATTCAGCCAGATCAGCGGACTCTTTGGTATCTTCACCACGTGCCCTCGGGCCATACATAATGTTATCGTAAGTCGTCATCCACGGAAAGAGTGCTGATTCCTGAAACAACACCAGACGATCCTTTCCAGGACCGGTAATGGGCGCTGCATTCATCGTAATGCTGCCTGAGTCAGGCAATTCAAAGCCCGCAATCAACTGAATCAAGGTGCTTTTACCGCAGCCGGATGGACCAATCATCACCGTCAGCTTGTTACTCTCGATAGTAAAAGAACAATCTCTTACTACTTCCTTGGCAAAGGGACCGGCCCCGTAAGATTTGAATACACTGGTGACAACTATTTCACTGGCATCCTGCTCTCTTGCAGTTGCTTGTTCTGCCACACCGGCCATCTTCGAAGATGCGTCTTTTAGTGAGGTGTTCATAGTTCTCTACCGTGTCTTTAACCAGGGAGTCAGCAATCCGCCGAGCTGTCGCAATATTTCACTACTGAAATAGCCAGCTATCCCGATACTGATCATGCCAACAACAATTTGCTCGTAGGACCCGCCTACATACGAACTCCATATAAAAAACCCAAGCCCGCCACTGGCACCACCGGAGCCACCACCGCCTGAAATCATTTCTGCCGCAACGACCACCTCCCAGGTGATACCCATGCCTACAGCGGACCCAACGACAATTGACGGCAACGTGGCGGGCAATACGATTCTTCGAAAGATATCCCACTGCGAAGCGCCCATCGATTGAGCCGCTTGTAGAAATTGTTTGTTGATCGATCTGGCGCCACCCAGTACGTTTATCACGATGGTGTAGAAAGCCCCGAGGAAAGTTACAAACGCAATCGATAGCTCTTGTGTCGGCCAGAATATGATAGACGCTGGCACCCATGCCAACGGCGGTATGGGCCGCATAATTTCGAAGGTCGGAAAGTAGATGCCATAGAAGGTTTTATTCACAGCCATAAACAAACCCAGTGGTATGCCGATAAGCATTGCGGCTAAAAAACCGCCGAATACACGAAGAAAGCTCATGTACCAGCTTTGCCAATAGCCAGCATCACCCAGCAATCCAGCCCAGCTGACGGCGACATCCGTTGGCGGCGGGACCAGACCAAGAAATGGCATCCGGAAGCCAAACCATTGCTCAGATCGGGCGCCGGCTTCCCAGATAACAATGAACAAAGCAATTGCAAAGATTCCACGCAGTGTTGCTCGACTGAATAGCTTACTAACAAAGGTACCCTGTTTCATTGTCAGCTATCCTTCTCTTTCGCCGGCGGCGAAGGCTTTCTGTGCCTCCTCGTGGACGACACCTTTAGCCTCACCCATAATTTCTCTGAATCGCTGTGATGTCAGCACACTGTAATCGCGAGGGTGTGGAATATCGACCTCTACAATTTTCTTCGGTTTGCACGGACGAGACGACATGATGATCAACCGGTGGCCGAGGAAGATGGCTTCTTCCAGATCGTGTGTGATAAAAAATATGGTGACCTTATTGCGATAGTAAATTTCCAGTAAGGCCTCGTGCATCACAGACTTGGTGAGTGAATCCAACGCCCGGTAGGGCTCATCGAACAGCAACACTTTGGGGTCGTTCATCAAGGCTCGCACAATCTCCACGCGACGACGCAGGCCGGATGATACTTCTCCCGGGTAATTGTTTTCCGTTCCACTCAAGCCGGCATCGGCCATCATAGCGCGTGCTTTGTCGTAGATTTCCTTCTTACCTAGCTTTCCCGCCATCATCGGGCCGAACGCGACGTTCTCCAGATTTGTTTTCCAGGGAAACAGAGCACCGTTTTGAAAAACCACGATACGATCGGAACCGGGCTCAGCCTGTGGTTTTTCCGGGCCACATAAAAGCTCACCATCGAGATGAATAGAACCGGAAGTGATGTCGTGAAAACCGGCAATTGCGTTAAGCAAAGTGGTTTTACCGCAACCGGACGGGCCGACAATCATACAGATTTCGCCCGCAGGTATATCAATTGAACAATGATCCACTGCCATCACAGCAGCACCGTTCGGATCGTAGATCTTGACGACGTCATCGATTTTGATGGCGCCTTTCGTGACAGCTGCCTTCGTGACATCGACTTTCGTGACATCCGCTATTGTATCTTGATTCATTTCAGCGCTCATCAGTTAGTCCACCAGCGCAAGTTCACGAACTCGCCATTGCATCATATAATCCCCCGCCGCACGAACCATAGCGCTCGTCGCGAAACCAACGATTCCCAGTGTGATCATTCCAATGATAATTTTCGGATACTCAATCATCATGTATGAAGTATTGATTAAATACCCCAGACCGAACTGACCTGAAACCATTTCACCGGCAACCAATGAAAACCAGGCGACACCGATAGATATCTGCAGACCGGTAAAAATGTACGGCATGGCACCCGGTATCACGACATGTTTGAACACTTGCCAGCGGCTGGCGCCCAGGCAACTGGCGGCGCGGCTGTAGGATTCGTCTATTGACTCAACACCAAGCATTGTGTTGAGCGTTGTTGCAAAAAATGATGCCAGAAAAGTAAGAAAAATTACCGGAGATTCGGATCCGGAAAACATGATGATGGCCAGTGGCACCCAGGCAAGAATAGGGATCGGGCGCAGGACTTCAAACAACGGAAAGACGAATTCACGAAATGTCTTCGACCAACCCAGAAACAGACCCAGTGGCACACCCAGCACAGTTGCCAGTAGAAATGCATAGGCAATGCGGCGCAAGCTGATTCCAATATGCGTGTAGTACTCCGGTGTGTATATCGAAAGCCCGTAGATAGGATCTTTACTAAACCATTCGCGGAAGACTTCCGTTAACCCTGGCATGCTTTCAAAGCGCGGAAGCTGCAGGACCTCCACTGCCAGGTACCAGAACCCCAGTACAATGGCGAAACCGATTAACATCAGATAGGGTCGAGGGCTTTTCAACCATGCCGAAAAGCGATACATAGTCAGCCCTAAAGAACTGAGTTCCGGGCCCCGTTCACCGCCCGCAGTATCAGGCTTGTCTAACACAATGGACATATATACATTATCCTCCTCATGCCTTCGGGCAGTTCTGTTGAGGGTGTTAGAAACACAGAAGCAAGCCGTCAAGGGTCTTTTTTATTAGTTTTTTCGTCAGCATCCGAGCTGGATGCGCCTCCCCCGGCGCTTGTGGCCGGAGAAGACGGTTAGCTTACTCAGTTTCAGCTTTGGTAATAACTTTAGTTTTCTAGTTACTCGGGAAAAGCCGAGTCAGGCTGGGCCATAATTTGTCCAATTGGCGCTTTTAATCCACGCTCTTCTAAAATCTCGTCAGTAAACTCTGTCATGATTGCGTTATCACGTAGAGTGTCTGTTGTGATTGTTTTGATGGAATGTAGAAAGACAGTAGCCTTGTCGATCAATTCTCTGGCCTTTGGTGTAATTGCAAAGGCGAGTTCATTACGCACCGGGGTGCCGCCCTGCTCTACCGGCGTAGTGCCGACCATAGCTTTCCACAACACCTTCTTTTCAAAGCCGGTGGTTTGTTCTTCAGCCATGGCTACTACTGCCATTGTGTTGGCTGGATCGGCCATGAACAACTGCGCGTCGAGCTCTGCGTTCAACCAAGCTTTTACAACATCGGGACGTTGATCGATAAGATCACCGCGCATGTCGATAAAGCCACCGTCATTTTCATCTACCGATGCACCCGACGCGACCTTGCGAGCGAGTCCTTCCTCGACCAGACGAGCTGCAGTTGGCTCCCAGATCGCCGCAGCGTCGAGCTTGCCGGCGCGGAATCCACTGGTAATAACCTCGATATTCTGATTCAGATAGCTGGCAGGCTTAATCCCTTTTTTCTCAAATACCGCCAGTGCGAATCGGTCAGTACACGCACCTTTTGGTACGGCGACAATTTTATCGTTCATCCAGTTGATGGCTTCATCTGCGTTGGTAAATTCCGGCGCATCGGTTCTAACCAGCATATTGTTGCACTGATCCATTCCAAGTCCGGCAGTTGCCACAATGCGGATATCAGCAACACGATCTTTGGTGGTGGCGACAATCGCCGGCATATCACCCATATAACCAATATGCTGTTTACCTGCGAGCATCGCGTTTACGATAATACCGCCCTGCAGACCGATCTGAAACTCAACCGTTGACCCTTCAGGTAAATATTTTTCGTAGAGCTTCATGCTCTTCATAACAACACCGGACCACGCCTCTGTATAGTAGGGCTGGTAGCCAACAACAAGATTAACGGGGTCACCGATTTCACCGTAGTCGATATCTGCAGCGCCTGCGGTTGACGTAATGCCGGTAGCTATACCTATGGCTGCGGCCACTGGCAGTGCACATC